>CAWUKP010000246.1:0-4340 GCA_963922975.1 uncultured Spongiivirga sp.
ACGCGATCATCAATGGACATCCGTCATTTATAAATACAACTATTTGGGGACAACATGTTGGGAAATTAATAACACAGCAAACAATCAAGATACTACTGTAGGCACCGTTTTGATGGATGGTTCTAACGCTGCTTCACCTCAGAATATTAATTTCCAGCCTGCCTTTACAGCAGCTGATGGTGGTGCCACCAATCCTATTATCATCAGTAGCTACTGGCTGTTCAAATTTGTGAATGGTGCTGCTGGCGATTATGGTGCATGGCAAGCCATTGGTGATACAGGTACTCTTACGCCTGGTGAAGGTTACACCATGAAAGGTTCAGGAACTGGCCCCGTAGGTTCACAGCAAAATTATGTGTTCCAAGGAAAACCAAATAATGGAACGATCAACGGACTTACCGTAAGTGCTGGTCATCAGTATCTTGTTGGGAATCCATACGCTTCGTCGATCGATGCTCATGAGTTCATCGATGACAATACGACTACAACCGGAGCACTGTATTTCTGGGAGCACTGGGGCGGTGGCACGCATACCTTGGATGAATATCAAGGTGGCTATGCCGTAAGAACGAAAGCGGGTGGTACGCCAGCAGCTTCTCACCCCTTAGTGAATCAAACAGGTTCTGGAACCATTACCCCTGGAAGATATGTGCCAGTAGCACAAGGATTCTACATTGAAGGAGGTACTGGTGGAACGATTACTTTCGAGAACGATCAACGCGTGTTTGTGACGGAAGCTTCTTCTTCCTCTAACTTCATTCGTGGAAATCCAGATAGTAGCAGAGAGAACATTATCGAAGATACACGTTCCAAACTGCGCATAGGCTTTGATTCGCCTTCAGGCATCCACCGTCAGCTTTTAGTCACGGTCGATGAAACCACCACCAATGGTATCGATTGGGGGTATGAAGGTGCCGCCGGAGAAATCCAGTCAGAAGATATGTTCTGGACTTTGAACGCAAAGAACTACCTGATCCAAGCCGTTCCCGAATTGGCAGACGATCTTGTACTGGATCTGAATATCAAAACAGATGAAAATGGTTTGGTTGAAATTGGCATCGACGAGTTTGTGAATTTCGAAAAACCACAAGAAGTCTACGTATTGGACAAGCTGAACAACACGACGCATGACATTTCTTCGGGGAAGTTCAGTATTCAACTAGACGCAGGAGAGTACGAAGATCGCTTTGCGATTGTCTTCACCCCTAGCGAAACACTAGGCGTAGACGATCTTATTTCCGAAGATGATGTACAAGTTGGATATATCAAGAGCGATCAAACGATCAAAATACGAGTGCTTGGCACTGCTAACAATCTTAAGCAGGTGTCTCTATATAATGCTTTAGGCCAGCAAATTAGGGTATGGGATGTAGACCAGCAAGCAGCTGATTTACCGACCATTGGCTTAAGCAAAGGGGTTTATATAGTGAAAGCTGCATTAGACATGGGTACTATCACTAAAAAAGTGATTATAGAGTAGAACTTATTAACCAAGTATCTCATGTGAAAAGAGGCGCTGTTGCGCCTCTTTTTATTTTTGAAGTTCTTGCAACAGATGATCCGTCGGAAATGCCTCTTGATTCCCGGTGGTCATATCTTTTAGTACCACAGTACCTTCTTCCAATTCTTTGGAGCCGATCATCGCTACTTTACGTACTTGTCGCTTATCAGCATAGCTCATTTGTTTTTTCATTTTGGCAGTGTCTGGATACAGCTCGGCGGCGATACCTGCTGAACGGAGTTTGTTGATCAACTGCATAGACTGTAGCGCTTCTTTTTCACCAAAATTCACAAAAAGTATATCAAGACTTGGCGAGGCTTCTTCAGGAAAAAGCTCTAAATCCTCCATCACCAAATAAATACGATCCAATCCAAAGGAAATACCCACGCCACTGACACCTTTCAGACCAAAGGTGCTCGTCAAATCGTCATAGCGACCTCCACCACCAATACTGCCCATTTTGACACCTTCTGGAGCAGCCACTTCAAATATGGCGCCTGTGTAATAATCGAGCCCGCGTGCTAGTGTAACGTCAATGCTCAAAGTACAAGACTTTAAGTCCGAAACTGCAATAGTATCGAATAGAAAGCGGATTTCTTCAATTCCTTTTTGGCCCACTTCGGAAGCTGACAGCAATGATTCTAACTTCTGAAGTTTCGCGGTGTTGTCGCCTTCAAATTCAAACAAAGGCTGTGCCTTGGCAATAGCCTCATCAGAAATACCCTTGTCGCGCATTTCCTGCTTCACGCCCTCCTCGCCTATCTTATCGAGTTTATCTAGCGCTACAGTGAAATCAATGAGGCGATCACTCGCACCAATCACTTCCGCAATACCACTGAGAATTTTGCGGTTATTCAACTTGATCGTGGCACCTTTTAGTTTCAACTTATGGAAGACCTCGTCGTACAGCTGTATGAGCTCCACTTCCTGCCATAAAGATACTGAACCTACTACATCGGCATCGCACTGATAAAATTCCTGAAACCGTCCATGCTGTGGTCTATCCGCCCGCCAAACCGGTTGAATTTGGTAGCGCTTAAACGGAAAGGTGATATCATTCTGGTATTGTGCCACATAGCGTGCAAAAGGAACCGTCAAGTCGTAGCGCAATGCTTTTTCAGACAGTGAATTGGCAAAGCCAGCCAGATTTCCGCTTTCAAGGGCCTTGAGATCGGCTTTTTTGACCTTTTCACCAGAATTCAAGATTTTGAAAATCAAGCGATCTCCTTCTTCCCCATATTTGCCAGTGAGGGTTTCTAATTTCTCAAAGGAAGGTGTTTCTATCGGCTGAAAACCGTACAATTGAAAAGTCTCTTTGATGGTTGAGAAAAGATACTCGCGCTTTCCAATTTCCGTAGGTGAAAAATCACGTGTTCCTTTAGGTATGCTAGGTTTTTGTGCCATATTACGCCGCAATAAGTGCTTCAAACCATTGGTATAATGCGCCTTTGGTTATGACTGCTCCTTGTTTTATGAGGTTAAAAATCTCTTGGTTTTTTTCTTCTTGAAAGCCCTTTGCTGCCGTCATCATTTCCACCGCATCGTCGCTGATATGGTCGCGCAACCAATTAAAGCCTTCGGTAGTTGTTAGATCAATTTCACTTAGGTTCACTTTTACGGCAATCAGTTCAATATTCTTCCCATTCACCTTAAAAAGATGCAAGTGTTGCGGCGAAATGTTCTCTAAATACTCCACACGATTCAGCACGCCCTCCCAAATCAAATCACTAAATACATCTAACTCTTCCTCTGCTACCGCAGGTTTAGTTTCTTTGAGTTGCTTCCACTCTTCGGCAGTAATCGACTGTGTCGCCAGAAAGTTAATGAATTCTGGATGCAGTTCGTCTAATTGCTCTTTGGTTAGTCGTTGGTACTTCATGCTGCAAAAATAGAAAGCCTACACAAATTGTGCAGGCTTCTAACACTTAAAAACATGGTTAAGTTCAATTAAAAGATGTAGCGCAAGCCAAATTGTGCCTGCCATCTTGAAGCCAAACTCTGATCCGCACCAAACGAGCCTCTTTCATTCAAACTTTGATCAAATGAAAAAGTAGGTACGTTGTTGCTATCGATGGAAACCACAGACAATGGATTTTGATTGTTTGGCACTTCAACTACACCCCAATTAGAGTTCAGCAAGTTGCCAAAATTCAAGACATCGATGCTAAACTGTACAGTATGTCTTTGCTCACCAACATTAAAATTGAAATCCTGAAGGAATTTGATATCCCAACGGCTTCTCCAAGGAGCCAGCGCACCGTAACGCTCCATATAACTCCCGCGGTTGTCGCTTAAGTAATCGTCTTGCTGGATGTAGGCCTCAAAATCTGACGCCATACTTGGATCTACAAATTGCATCTGAGATACTTCTGCCGTTGTAGGAATATAGATAAGATCGTTGTTTTGGAAGGAACTATCTCCGTTGATATTTCCACCGTAGGTGTAATTAAATCTTCCACCTCTGGCATATTCGAAGAAGGTAGAAAGCGTAGTCGCCCATTTGTCATTACCATAGGTAAAGCGCTTGGACGCTACACCCACCACGCGATGTGTGTCGCCGTAACGAGAATACGACAGTACATCGTCGTTCGCATTACCAGAAGTCGGATTGAAATCGAAGGCATCTCCTGTGATCTCTGCTTCAATGGAGTTAACGTCCTTTGCGTTCAAGTAGTTGTAAGCAATACTCGCAAACAAACCATTATCAAAGGTCTTCTGTGCTTTGAAGGTGGCGTTCCAGATTCTTCCTTCATCTGAATTGGTGAAAACATAGGCATTGGTTGGACCTCCAAAAATCTGAGAACGATCGCCATTGGTGTAGATCGGTCTATTGTCGCCA
>CAWUKP010000247.1:0-4324 GCA_963922975.1 uncultured Spongiivirga sp.
ATGTCCATCTCCTTTGCGATCTTCGCAATCACGGGAGCCGCACCTGTTCCTGTACCTCCTCCCATACCAGCGGTGATAAACACCATTTTGGTATTGTTATCCAACATGGCTCGAATGTCTTCGATGCTCTCCAAGGCAGCTCGCTCGCCTACTTCAGGGTTGGCTCCAGCACCGAGTCCTTCGGTAAGGCTTACCCCAAGTTGAATTTTATTGGGAATGGCGCTACTCTCTAGGGCCTGTGCATCTGTATTACAAATGACAAAATCTACCCCTTTAATGCCTTGTTGGAACATGTAATTGATGGCATTGCTACCACCGCCACCTACTCCGATGACTTTAATGACGTTGCTTTGGTTCTTTGGCAGATCAAATGAAATACCTCCGAATTCTGTGTTATTGCTCATTATCTACTGGTTTTACTCTGCGTTCTCTAAAAAATTATTCAGCTTATCGAAAAACTTCTCGAAAATCGATTTGCGCTCCTTCTTTATTTCTTGGGTGGTCTGCATGGTTTCTGTTTCTGCGCTTAGCTCTCCTTCCACATTATCAGCGGAAGACTGAACTTCCTGCATAGCTTCTTCAGCCATTTCTTCACGGTGTTGACGTTCAATGGCGTTCATCACTAAACCAACAGCAGTGGCATACATAGGGCTGGCTACTTCTTTGTCGCTATCACCCGCTAAGTGTTCATTTGGGTAGCCAATGCGGGTATCCATTCCTGTGATGTACTCCACCAATTGCTTAAGATGCTTTAGCTGACTACCGCCACCTGTCAGTACAATTCCTGCAATCAACTTTTTCTTTTGCTCTTCATGGCCGTAATTCTTGATCTCCAAGTACACTTGCTCAATGATTTCCACGACACGCGCGTGAATGATCTTAGACAAGTTTTTCAAGGTGATTTCTTTGGGCTCTCTACCTCGCAATCCAGGAATGGACACGATTTCGTTGTCTTTATTTTCCCCTGGCCAAGCCGATCCGAATTTGATCTTGAGCAATTCAGCCTGCTTCTCAATGATGGAACAACCCTCTTTGATATCTTCTGTTATCACATTGCCACCAAACGGAATAACAGCTGTGTGGCGAATAATCCCGTCCTTGAAAATGGCCAAGTCGGTCGTTCCACCTCCAATATCGATCAAAGCCACCCCTGCTTCCTTTTCCTCTTGGCTGAGTACAGCGTTGGCGGATGCTAAGGGTTCTAGGGTGATGCCAGAGAGATCTAAGCCTGAACTTTTCACACAGCGGCCGATGTTTCGGATGGAAGAAACCTGCCCAACCACTACATGGAAATTTGCTTCCAACCTTCCGCCATACATACCGATGGGTTCTTTTACCTCCGCTTGTCCGTCTACTTTGTATTCCTGCGGCAGTACATGAATGATTTCTTCCCCAGGAAGCATGACCAACTTATATACCTGATTGATCAAGGTTTCGATATCGTCTTCTCCAATGACCTGTTCGGCATCTGGGCGCGTGATGTAATCACTGTGCTGTAAGCTTCGAATATGCTGACCAGCAATTCCAACGACCACATCCGCAATTTTGATTCCTGAAATAGCTTCGGCCTCTTGGACTGCTTGCTGAATCGATTGAATGGTTTGTGTAATATTATTGACCACCCCACGATGCACTCCTAAACTTTTGGACTTACCTACGCCGAGAATCTCAATCTTCCCATATTCATTTTCCTGCCCGATCATGGCAACGATCTTGGTTGTTCCAATATCTAAACCTACCGCGATTTTCTTTGCTTCCATGTCCTTTATTTTTTCGTACAGACCACCTGATTACTGTACTTTAGATTAACGGTTTTATAGCTATCCAGGGCATTATCTTTTATGGCCTTTTGGTAAAAAGCCATAAGTTTTTTTGCTTTGTGTTGTAGGTTTTGTGCAGCTCCGAAATCGACTTCAAAAGCTCTTCCCCTTAATTGGGCTTTCAACCCTTCATCATACACGATGGCCACGACATGCTTTTTCAAAAAGTCATCCGTTTGAATGAACTTCGCAAATTCATAGACCTCTTGAAGTGCTTTTTCGTTGGTGATTCCAGAAACCATCGGTACACGCGCAGCATGATAAGGCGAAAGGGGCATTTTTTTACCTTGAGCATCGATGTAATAGTGCGATTTACCGAGAACGCGAGCAATAGGCAAGCGCTGTTTGACATTGGCTGAGAGGCGACCATCTACAGTGAGATAGACCTCTGCATCCTGGATCATTTCATGCGCAACGAGGGCACTTTCAAGACCATTCAAATCTATTGCATCTTTCGCTGTACCCGTCACCTTCAAGCCATTTTGTATTAACAATTTATTAACGGCTTCATGGGTGATATACAGATTATTTGCACCCTCAAATTTGATCGTGCCGAGCGCTACGGAACGCTTGTTGTTTCGCTGGTTGGCAAAGCCTGCCAAAGCGAGTAACAGCACGCCTAGAGCAACTCCTTTTATGTATCGCCAATTAACTCGCAATGCTCAAATAGTTTTTTACTTTATGTACTTCATTTCCAATATCTCCAGCACCCAGCATGACCACCACTTCGGCCGCACTGGAAGCCACTTTCTCTGGCAGCTCTTCCTTGGCGACCAACGCCTTTTGGGTCATTTCAATTTTGTTCAATAGCCAGCTGGACGTAATTCCTGAAATAGGCAACTCTCTTGCGGGATAGATTTCCAGTAAAAGAACCTCATCAAACTGGCTTAGGCTTCGCCCGAAATCGTCTCCAAAATCACGCGTTCTAGAAAACAAATGAGGCTGAAATACGGCCAAGGTGCGTTTGCCAGGATGCATCTCTGCAACGGCTTGATACACCGCATCAATTTCTGTTGGGTGATGGGCATAATCATCGATTAAAACCTTATGTTCTGTTTTGATACGGTAGCTAAACCTGCGTTTTACACCTTTATAACTTTCTAAAGCGTCTGCTAGCTTCTGTAATGGAATATTCAAGGTAGAAGCCATAGCCAAAGCCGCTAGGGCGTTCAACAAATTGTGATGCCCCGGTTGATGAAATTGCACCCCTGTGCATGTTTCATCAGGGGTGCTTACATCAAAAAAGTAGGTTCCGTTTTGGATGGTGATGTTTTGTATCTGATAATCGGCATCTTCTTCGATGGCAAAGGTGAATCCGCTCAAAGGCAGTCCCTTCTTTACAAACAATGGCCCTTCGGGCACCAGTCTTTTGGTAAATTCCTGAAACGCTTCTTGTAAACTGGCTTCTTCACCATAAATATCCAGATGATCTGCGTCAACGGAGGTAATGCAAGCCACATTGGGCTGAAGCTGTAGGAAGGAGCGATCAAATTCGTCGGCCTCTACCACCGTTACCTCATTGCCCTCATAGATAAAATTGCTATTAAAGTTCTCAGAAATACCCCCTAAAAAAGCAGCCACCTTCACTTGACACTCCTTCAGCAGATGCGCCAGAATGGTGGAAGTAGTTGTTTTTCCATGAGTTCCTGCCACTGCCATACAGTGCGTTCCCTGTGTAGCAAGCCTCAGGATTTCTGAACGTTTTTTAACGGTAAAACCGTGCGCTCTAAAATACACAAGTTCTTGATGTGTGGCTGGGATAGCTGGGGTGTAAACGATTAGCGTGGCCTCTTTAGCAGCTTCGTAGCTTTTGGCACGATCCAGGTTTTCCTTAAAAAAGATATTCACGCCTAAAGTGGAAAGCCCATCAGTGATCTCTGAAGGTGTTTTGTCATAGCCAGCTACCTGTTTGCCAAGCAGATGGAAATAGCGCGCGAGCGCAGACATGCCGATGCCTCCGATACCAATGAAATAAACGTTATGTATCTTTTCTAACTTCACCTGTCTTCCATCAATTTTTCAACTTCATCCGCAATGGCTTTTGTTGCATTCGGCAACGCCAAAGCCTTGATATTGGTGCTGAGTTTTGTCTGTTTTTCTTCGCTTGCGAGCAATAATTCCAACTCACTTTCAAAACGATTATCAAGTTCATTTTCTTTCAGCATGATGGCTGCATTCTTATTACTGATTGCCAATGCATTTTTGGTTTGATGATCTTCTGACACATTAGGTGAAGGAATGAAAATCACTGGTTTTCCGACGATGCAGAGTTCTGCCACAGAAAGGGCTCCAGCACGCGAAATCACGATATCCGCAGCAGCATAGGCAAGATCCATTCGCTCAATGAAAGGCTTCACTTTGATCTGCTCATTACCATGATGTTGATATTCCTCGTAGTACAATTTGCCGCATTGCCAGAGCAACTGAACGTTTTGTGTTTTGAACAAATCGAGCTCTGTCGCGATCAATTGATTGATTCGTCTGGCACCCAGACTTCCTCCCAG
>CAWUKP010000248.1:0-4309 GCA_963922975.1 uncultured Spongiivirga sp.
CATTAATGCCATCATGAAAAAATATGCCTTGGAAGGTGATTTGGTGGAGCAGATAAAGTTTGAAGTAAGCGACGAATTGGTTTCCTCAGATATCGTTGGTTGTGCAGCACCATCTATTTATGATAGCAAGGCCACCATTGTAACTCCCGATGGAAAGACGGCGATTCTTTATGTTTGGTATGACAATGAATACGGTTATTCGCATCAAGTAATCCGACTTGCCAAGCATATTGCCAAGGTTAGAAGGTATACCTATTACTAGTACACCCACTCATTTATTCGAAAAGCCCTAATTTTGCCCTAGGGCTTTTTTTGGTAGAAACAATAATAGCCATGTTTCGACGTTAGCCCATGAAACCCAATAATCATGAAAAAATCTACTTTAATCCTCCTTTTCTTTGCGATGGTAGGTTCTACCGTTGCTGCCCAGACTGAACTGCAAACCAACAGTTTATCCGAAGGAACCATCGATCAACAATTTGAATACGCCATTAGACGATCCAACAATTGGCAAGAGTTCGAGGTCATCAAAAAAACCTGGATGTATCAATTGCGAAAAAGTGTCTTGGATAGCTTGGCGCAAAACAAAAATGAAGTTATTGCTCTCGAAGCGAAAGTTGATGGCCAAGCCAGTCAAATCAGCAAGCTAGAAACTGATTTAACTACAGCCAATACACAGATTACTCAACTCTCAAAAGAGAAAGCAAGTATCTCCTTTTTCGGCGCATTAATCAACAAAGGACTCTACCAAACCATCATGTGGTCGATTGTTGGTGGCCTACTGGCGCTTTTAGTGTTCTTCATCCTGAAATTCAAAAGCAGTAATGTATTAACGCGTGATGCGAAGTTACGACTGGACGAAATCGAAAAGGAGTATGAAGATCACCGCAGAACAGCCCTCGAACGCGAACAAAAGGTACGTCGCCAGCTCCAAGATGAAATCAATAAGAATCGTGCGCTGAGCAAAAGCTCCTAATTGTTAGAATCTTCGCATCTTTGTGACCACAAGATCAAGAACAAGGTTGCGATGCGCATTGATATCATTACTGTACTTCCCGAGCTGCTTAAAAGTCCGTTTGAAGCTTCTATCCTTAAGCGAGCCATAGATGCTGGACTCGTGGAGGTACATCTTCATAATCTTAGAGAATATGCCAGTAATGCCTACAAGCAGATTGACGACTATCAATTTGGTGGTGGTGCTGGAATGGTCATGATGATTGAGCCCATCGATAAATGCATTTCAGAGTTAAAGGCTGAAAGGGAATACGATGAAGTGATTTATATGACGCCTGATGGCGCTACCTTGAAGCAATCAATGGCTAATGAGCTTTCGTTGAAGGAAAACATCATCATTCTCTGTGGTCATTATAAAGGTGTGGACCAACGGGTTCGCGATCATTTCGTAACGCGGGAAATATCCATTGGAGATTTTGTGTTGTCTGGCGGTGAGTTGGCCGCGGCTGTGCTCAGTGATGCTATCATACGTTTAATTCCAGGAGTTTTAGGCAATGAAACCTCAGCACTTACGGATTCCTTCCAAGACGGCCTATTGGCTCCGCCCATCTATACGAGACCAGCGGATTACAAAGGCTGGCAAGTACCTGAGATATTACTTTCAGGTAATTTTCCAAAAATCGAGGCTTGGCGCGAAGAGCAAGCACAACAACGCACCGAGGCGCTGAGGCCAGATCTCCTTAAAAACAAATAATATGGAAACATCTTCCCTTGTATTCGGAGCTACAAGTTTTCTAAGCAATCTAATTACTTTATTAATGCTTGTAGTCGCTGGGTTTTACTTCGCAAAAAAAAGAGATACAGGAACCTTACTGATGGTTCTTGGATTGATGCTCGTCTTTATCAACTCGGTTTCCTCTGTGTTCATTCACATGTTCTTAGGCAGAAGCGGTAGTATGGACGGTTACATGCAGTATTCAATGATCAGCGCCGTACTTGGAGCGCTTTTCTATGCACTGTTTGGAATCGGACTTATCCTTCACATGCTTAAAGGACTACGGAAGTCGTCTTAACACTAGCTCTTTTCAACTCAAGGCTACTTGACCATCATTCTTCTTACCTAATACTTCCACCAGCCAATAGATCAATTGTCCGATGCCGTTGGCGAAAACAAAAAGTAAGATCCACACCAGTAACAGGTTATTTTCTTTGAGGTTTGGATTCTTTACAGCGTGAACGATGTAATAAACCAAACTCCCGATGGAAAGCAGTGCCCCAATCATTATGGCCACTACAAAAATTCCAACCCCACCTAGAATGGCAAAAGACGGTTCTCCCGAACTTTCTAATTCAGGTATCTGTGCAAGGATCGTAAAAATGAAGACGAAATAAAATATAATGGCGACAAAAAAGATGGCCAAGGGTACGATGGCAAAGAAAGCTTGCCAAAATCTACTTTGTAACATGGTATTCGGTTTTAGTTGTTTGTACCTTATAAGTAGTCATTGGCCAAAAAAAGTTACACAAAAAGCAAAGGAAGTGTTTTAGGTATCAAATATTTAATTAATTTTGCGCCCAATTCCGTTCAACCTCTGACGATCTCCGTGAATGTTGTGCAGATAGAATCCAAATTAAAACACAATGGACTCGATTTTAAAATTTGTAGAAGAATCTTTTGTAGAGAAGAAAGACTTTCCTCAGTTCTCAGCTGGAGACACAATTACAGTTTACTATGAGATCAAAGAAGGTCAAAAAACAAGAACGCAGTTCTTTAAAGGCGTAGTCATTCAGCGCAGAGGAACAGGTGCCACTGAAACATTTACCATTCGTAAGATGAGCGGTACTGTTGGTGTAGAGCGTATTTTCCCTGTGAATTTGCCTGCCTTAAAGAAAATTGAAATCAACAAAAGAGGTAAAGTACGCAGAGCACGTATCTTCTACTTCCGAGGTCTTACTGGTAAAAAAGCCCGTATTAAGGAAATTAGAAATTAATATCTTTTTCCCATAAAATTTGAAGGCCCTGCAATCGCGGGGCCTTTTTATTAACAATTGTTAATAAACTCGGTGAGTATCTTGTTGATTACTAATCGATTGGATTCTTTGGAAAATTCAATTATCCTGCTACATTTGATATCAGAATTAGAAAACAAAACAGCGCAAGTTGATTTGTAAAATTCTACAAGAACGTTCTTAAACATAGTTGATGAAGCTGCTGCGGTGAAACTGGTGATTGTTCACAATCATTATGAAACACTACAGAAAGTTCGGGTAGTTATGTTGACTTCGGTTAGCAGGGCTAGACGAAAGTTCCTAGGTGTTGATTGTTCTGCCAATTAACACTGTAGGAATAGTTGAAACAACTTGAAATGTAGAAGTTTGTCTTGATGTAATGTTAAGTAAAGCGGACACATTTCACCCGAAATGGAATACTTACTTCCTTAGGGTTATGGTAAAGCTATGTGCTAGTAAGCTGAATGCGAGCAATCGGATTCGGTGGCACACTAGAAGAATCATAGTTACGCCCGAGTTAGTCGAAAGATTAAGAGGTTGAAGAGCCATTTCTAGAAAGCCATGTCAAGGTGCTTAGCACAATGATATGGCTTTTGTTTTTTAGAACAATTCCCGCTGTGATCATACGACTTTTCTATCCTCCAAAGCCTCGAATATTGTATATTTGCAATCGCTTTTTGACAATCATACCAATTCAATGAATACATCTTCAACCATCTTTTATACCAAAACGGATGAAGCCCCAGCATTGGCTACCCGATCTTGGTTACCTATCGTTCAAGC
This sequence comes from uncultured Spongiivirga sp., assembly GCA_963922975.1. Classification (GTDB taxonomy): domain Bacteria; phylum Bacteroidota; class Bacteroidia; order Flavobacteriales; family Flavobacteriaceae; genus JANQRC01. Next base: position 3,748 of record CAWUKP010000248.1, read on the forward strand.
ATTTGCGAAACAAGCCGCCATCCACATCGAAACCAAAGATATTTCCCTGGCAGGACGAATCCTAGCTGCTTTTCCAGAGTATCTCTCCGAGGGTCAGCAAGCTGAAGATGCGCTTTCTTTTCTGGGGGATTTGGCCAAAAAACCTGAGGCCAATATCATCAAATTACCTAACATTAGTGCGTCTATTCCTCAATTGAAAGCTGCGATCACTGAATTGCAGCAGCAAGGATTTGCAGTACCCAACTTTCCAGATGAGCCCAATTCGGACGAAGAAAAAGACATACTCGCACGTTATAACAAATTGAAAGGTAGCGCCGTGAATCCAGTACTTCGTGAAGGGAACTCAGATCGACGTGCACCGAAAGCCATTAAAAATTACGCGAAAAAGCACCCACACCGCATGGGAGTCTGGACTCCTACCTCCAAAACGCATGTCGCCACTATGGCCACGGGTGACTTTCGTTCCAACGAAAAATCGGTGACCCTGAACCATGCAACAAGCGTTCAAATCAAACATATCAATGCGAAAGGAGAAGAAACGGTTCTGAAACCTGAAGTAGCG
>CAWUKP010000249.1:0-4294 GCA_963922975.1 uncultured Spongiivirga sp.
ATCGCTTCTAACCGCACAAGAGCTGGTAGAGCTCAGAACCGTAGAGTTGAAATCAACTTGGTAAAAGAATAAGACAGTAGTCTTAAACTAAATAGAAAAACGCCTCGACATTGTCGGGGCGTTTTTTATTTTTATTCCTATGAAGTCTTTTCTTTCTCGGGTGGTTGCCAACATTCTTCAGGAGTCACATATTCCAGAAAGAACGATATTCATTTTACCCAGCAAACGAGCGGTCAGCTTCCTCAAACGCATCTATGCTCAGCAACACAGCGCTACAGGCTTCGCTCCGCAGTTTTATCATATAGAACACTTCATTGAACAACTTTCACGATTAAAACAAACCCATACCACTGAGCTGCTTTTTGTGTTTTACGGTGTGTATAAACAAGTAGTTCCTCCACAAGAAATAGAATCGTTCGCTTCCTTTTCAAAATGGGCCCCACGATTGCTTCAAGATTTTAATGAGATCGATCGTTATCTCTTGGATGCATCACAGCTATTTGAGTATTTAAAGGCCATTAAAGACCTCAATCATTGGTCAAGTGATACTTCTTCCGAACTCGTTCAGAATTACCTGCGCTTTTGGTCATCTTTGCTCCCTCTTTACCAACAGCTGCGCGAAACGCTCATTCAACAAGGACAAGGCTACCAAGGCATGCTTTACAGAGAGGCTGTAGACAATCTAGAATACTACACAGCGCAGTATGAAGATCACGTTCACTACTTCGTAGGCTTCAATGCGCTCAATACTGCTGAAGAAACCATTGTGAAAACCCTTTTGCAGTCTGGCAACTCTAACATTTATTGGGATACTGACCAGTCTTACATCGAAGACCAAACACATGATGCAGGGCTTTTTCAAAGAGCTTTTCTATCCGAGTGGCGTCATTTCCAAACAGAGCCTATGCTTTGGCAGGAGGATTATCTCCATTCACCAAAGGAAATTGAAATTCTTGGCCTTCCTAGCGACGTAGCACAAGTACAACAAATTGCCCAATTGATTGAAGAGTTTCACGACCAAGATCCTACCCTTCAAAACACAGCGGTTGTACTCGCTGATGAGGCACTTTTGCTTCCACTTCTCAATGCGCTTCCCAAACATATCGGTGCAGTCAATATAACGATGGGCTTCCCTGTTAGTTATACGCCCATGACCCACTTCTTTGAACGCTTTTTAGAGCTGTATACCACAAAAGGTAATTTTTATCATAAAAAGATCCAGGCTTTTCTATCCATCCCTTTCTTTCACCTTCTTTTTTCCCCTGAGGAGACTTCCGCCTTCGTGCAGCACATACAAGAGCACAACATCAGTTTCATTAACCTCTCAAGCATACAAGAGCATTTCACCTCTGATTTCACCAACATTATCTTCCGTACCAATAATTATGACCATAATGAGCTCATTGCCTCTTGTTTGAAGCTGATTGACAAAGCAAAAGACCTCTTACAATCTAATCCAGAAGCGCATGCAGTGACGTTGGAATATCTTTTTCATTTTTACAAGGTGTTCAATCAGCTTGATGTTTACAATCAGAACTATGGTTATATAGAGGATGTCAAAGCGCTACGCATACTTTTTAAGGAATTATTGAGCAATCAAACGCTAGACTTCTACGGTGAACCCATTCAGGGTTTGCAAATCATGGGAGTTCTTGAGACACGAGTTCTGGACTTCAAGCATCTAATTATTGCCTCCTGTAACGAAGGTGTCTTACCTGCTGGTCGAACAACAGAGTCATTTATTCCGTATGAATTGAAACGGGAATACGGTTTACCTACGGTGAAGGAGAAGGACGCCATTTATGCCTATCACTTCTATCGCCTGCTTCATCGTGCTGAAAAGGTCTATCTGCTACACAATAGCGCTGCAGAGGGATTAGGCGCCAATGAAAAGAGCCGGTTCTTAACACAATTGGAGAAAGATCCGTACTATACTTTTTCAGTGAAAAGTTCGCATGTTGGAATGCCTAGCACTACACAATCACTACCCTTAAAGCACATTCCAAAGACTCCTGAGATGCTCAATCGGCTTCAGGAAATCGCGACGGCTGGCTTCTCGCCCTCTGCCTTAACGTCGTATATTCGAAATCCGATGGATTTCTACTTTCGGAAGATCCTGAGAATTAACGATATCGAAGAGGTGGAAGAGTCTATCGCTGCCAATACTTTTGGTACGGTCATTCACGAAAGCCTAGAATTATTATACCGGCCATTTGTAGGGACCATGCTGGTTGCCTCCAAACTAGAAAAGCTACTTCCTGAGATTGATCTGATGGTATCGGAGCAATACAAAAAGCACTATGGCAATGCCAACGAGATAAAAGGTAAGAACCTTATCGCCTTTGCGGTAGCGAAGCAATATGTAGCCACCATTATTCAAAACGACCTGAACCTATTAGCTCAAGGAAATACCATTGAAATCGTTGGTTTAGAACAACAATTCACCACTCCCTTTTTCTCGAAAACCTTACAGCAAGCTGTTCAGCTCCGAGGTACGGTTGACCGAATTGAGCGTTATAATGGCCAACTCCGAATTATTGATTACAAAACAGGAAAAGTGCAGCGTTCAGATTTAAAGGTAAGCGACTGGTCCTTATTTATTGAGGATTACAAATATGCGAAGGCCTTTCAGGTACTGACCTATGCGAAGATGTTCTTAGATCATTATCCTTCAGAAAGGGAGGTGATTTCAGGAATTTATTCGCTGAAAAATATGCAAGAAGGCTTTATGCCCTTTGTGGAAGGTCCTTCAAGAGGAAAAGGGAACAGCATCATTACCAGAGAAGGTCTCGCTCCTTTCCAAGAACAGCTCGATCTATTGATTGCTGAACTATTTGATCCAACGATCCCTATAGAAGAAAAAGAAGTATGACAGCGCATCACAAGAATTTGATTTTTAAAGGCGCAGGCGGTCGTCAGTCTTTATTGGATGTCTGCTATGACGCTCGCCAGCAGCAACTGCCAGTAGTTATATTTTGTCATGGCTACAAAGGGTTTAAAGACTGGGGGGCTTGGGATTTGGTGGCGGAAGCTTTCTCCAACGCAGGTTTTTTCTTTGTGAAGTTTAACTTTTCACACAACGGAGGAACCGTTGATGAGCCTATTGATTTTCCAGATTTGGAGGCGTTTTCGGAAAATAATTATTCCAAAGAAGTGTTCGATTTGAATACAATTCTCGATTGGTTAGTGGCTCCTGACAATCCATATGCTCCTCACATCAACAGGGACATAATTCATCTCATTGGTCATTCTCGAGGGGGTGGAATTGTTCTCCTACAAGCCGCTGAAGATCCCCGAGTTACTACGGTGGTCACCTGGGCAGGCGTAAGTGATTACAAAATTCGCTTCCCAAAAGGAGATGCTTTTACAAAGTGGAAGAAAGAGAATGTATTTTATTCCTTGAACGGCCGCACCAAGCAGCAAATGCCACATGCGTTTCAGTTTTATGAAGATTTTATGGCCAACGAAGACAGGCTTACCATCTCCAAGGCATGTGCCGCTTTAAAAATACCGCATTTGGTTATTCATGGTACTCAGGACGAAGCTGTACCCAATCATGAAGCCGAAAGTTTGGCTGAATGGAGTCCGCATAGCACACTTCATTGGGTTGCTGATGCTAACCATGTTTTTGGAGCCAAGCATCCTTGGTCAGAAACCGCTTTGCCAGTAGACCTAACCGTCGTAGTTGATCAAACAATTGCATTCATCAATACAGCGCAAAACCCGTGAAATAGGCATCTGTAATGTTTCGTTTGGCACCGCCATCGGCATCCACTCGTATTTCGACAGTATCGTTCTGTTCCAAGTAAAGAGTCATAGACAGTGCGCCTGTGCCTCGCGCGCCCGTATCCTGACCACTTCGCGCTTGCCCCTTAAAACTGCCATTTTGATAGAGTTTTAAATAGACATCATCCTCGGTCAGGTCCGAATCCCCAAAAAGCGCATTCTTCATAAAAGAAAGTGCAAAGAAGTACAGCCCCTTTTTGGGTGCGGTAAAACGAGTTTGGTTCCAATACTCACTAGCCAGTTTGGTGGTACTCCAGGTTAGGGTATTAGCACTTCCTGAGGAAGTATGGCTACCGATATGGGCGGTAAACGCAATGGGCTTCATGTTTACTTTTTTAGCAATTTCATGATTTCTGAGTGAATGGGAAAGGGGGTTTTTCTTGGTTTAAGACCAACAGTATGCGACGGAAGCAACTTGCAGGCCACTTTTCTCCATAAAAAAATCCACACTTGCGCGTGGATTTTCTGCTTGATGTGGAGAAGAGCGGACTCGAACCGCCGACCTCTT
>CAWUKP010000250.1:0-4268 GCA_963922975.1 uncultured Spongiivirga sp.
GGTGCGACAGTCGTGCGGTTGCCATTGGCAACAAGGCTTACACGAACCTAGATATGACCTATTGCAAGGACTACCTCCTGAATGCTCCTGGCAATTTTACCGCGTCCAAACTAAAATGGGTCAAAGAAAACGAGCCCGAAAATTACCGTAGAATTTACAAATACATGCTCCCGGGCGACTATATCGCTTTTAAGTTAACTAAGCTCATTTCTACGACAAAAAATGGACTTTCCGAAGGCATTCTCTGGGACTACCAGAATCAGCAGATTGCCTCAAAGCTATTAGAGTACTATGGTATCGAACCTAGTTTGACGCCGGATATCATGGAGAACTTCGTCCCTCAAGGAAACGTAAGCCCTCAAGCAGCCAAAGAAACAGGATTACCCACTAGCGCCATCGTGCGGTATCGAGCGGGCGATCAACCCAATAATGCACTAACATTAGGTGTTTTTAAACCCGGACAGGCGGCGCTCACCGGTGGAACTTCAGGAGTGATTTATGCGGTTACAGACCAGTTGTCATTTAATGAAATAGAAAAAGTGAACCAATTTGCCCATGCCACCTATGATGCAAAGCACCCTGCAATTGGACGATTGCTAAATATCAACGGAGCAGGCATCCAATACAGTTGGCTTCGGAAGCATACCAATGCGTCTTCGTATGATGAGATGAACCAAATGGCGGAAGGTATTCCTATTGGTAGTGAAGGTGTGATCACAATTCCATTTGGCAATGGTGCTGAACGAATGTTCGACAATACCCCCATCGGTACTCACATAAAAAACCTCAACTTGAACCGCCACCATAACGGACATTTATACCGTGCTGCGCTTGAAGGGGTGGCGTTTGCCTTTGCCTACGGTATGGAACTTCTAAAAAAAGACCAAACAGCCGTGCATACCCTTCGGGCTGGTTATGACAATCTCTTTCGTTCTCAAATTTTTGGAACCACCCTAGCTTCCGTAATCGAGCAGCCTATAGGCATATTCAATACGACAGGTGCCTTTGGTGCAGCGCGAGCTGCTATTTTTTCAAGGGAAACCATCGAAGCCCTTAGCCATGAACTGCTTGAGCATGATTATGTGAGGACCTATCAACCCGCTCAAGATCCTTCACCCTATCAAATGGCTTACCAACAATGGAAAAAAGAACTAGAATCAATTTTGAAAAATGATTAAGAACATGAAATCCGCAATACAATTGATCGAAAAGTTTGCTGCCTTTAGCACAAAACAAACCCTAAGAACTATCGCACTAAGTACCCTCGCAATGATCTCTTTCTCTTGTGAAGACAGGGAAGAGATCCAACATCCTTCTCAAGACCCACAGCTTAGTTTTAGTGATAGGGCTTCTGATTTGGTATCAAGAATGACGCTTGAGGAGAAGGTTTCACAAATGCGCTATGATGCTCCAGCTATTGATCGCCTAGGAATTCCTGCCTACAACTGGTGGAACGAATGCCTGCATGGGGTTGCCCGTGCGGGTGAAGCCACTGTTTTTCCTCAAGGTATCGGTATGGGCGCTACTTGGAATCCAACCTTGATTCATGAAATGGGAATTGCTGTTTCTGACGAAGCCAGAGCGAAGCACCATCAGTTTGCTAAAGAAGGAAAAAGAGGCATCTATCAGGGCCTTACTTTTTGGACTCCCAATATCAATATCTTTAGAGACCCCCGCTGGGGAAGAGGCCAGGAAACCTATGGAGAAGATCCGTTTCTCACCGGTAGAATTGCTGTCAACTACATCAAAGGATTGCAAGGAGATGACCCAAAATATCTGAAATTGGTGGCGACCGCCAAACATTTTGCAGTGCATAGCGGACCCGAAAAATCGCGGCATGAAGACAACTATCAAACGTCTAATAGAGATTTGTATGAAACCTATTTACCAGCCTTCGAAGCCGCTGTAAAGGAGGCCAATGTACATTCGATTATGTGTGCCTACAATCGCTATCGAGATGAAGCTTGTTGTGGCAGTAATCTATTGCTCCAAAAAATACTACGAGACGACTGGGGGTTTGATGGCTATGTGGTTTCAGACTGTTGGGCCATCAACGATTTTTGGGAACCCAATAGACATGGACTGACCAATACGCCAGCCGAAGCTGGCGCCCTTGCAGTAGACCGTGGTACGGACTTAAACTGCGGAAATGTTTTCGATCCTAATTTGAAAGACGCGGTACTCGAGAAAATGATCGACGAATCCAAACTAGATCAAGCACTGACGCGATTGTTTACGGCGCGCTTCAAACTCGGTATGTTCGATAATGAGGAAGACGTCAAATGGTCGCAAATACCCTACGAAGTAGTCGCCAGTGAGAAGCACTATCAACTTTCAGAAAAAGTGGCCCAAGAATCGATTGTACTCTTAAAAAACGAGCACCATCTCTTGCCACTGAAAAAAGATATCTCATCAATAGCAGTCATAGGACCAAATGCCAATTCAAAGCAGGCCTTATTAGGAAATTACCACGGCACGCCGCATCAATTCATCACCCCCTTGCAAGCACTACAGGACAAGCTCCCCAACACCACAATCCATTATGCTTTAGGCAGCGATGTGGCCGAAGGATGGCCCATCCTAAACCCCATACCTTCTACAGTGCTTCGCAATGGAAAGCAACAAGGCTTGAAAGGCGAATATTTTAACACTAGAGATTGGGAAGGCGCCCCACAGATGGTGAGAAATGATGCTGAAATTGATTTTATATGGATGCCTAATAAACCCCTTGAGCCTCTTCAAAAAGATACCTTCTCTGTGAGATGGACTGGACAATTGATTCCCGAAGAAAGTGGGGCCTACCGAATTGGTTTAAAGGCCAGTAATGGTGGCAAACTGTATTTCAACAAAGAATTACAATTCGAGTTTAGCAATGATCACGAGCCCGAAACAAAGTATTTTGATGTCCAACTTGAGAAAGGCATGACCTATGCGGTTCAAATTGACTATTTCAACTACCATACAGATCCACAGGCACATTTAGTATGGGCGAAGAAGAACCAAGACCTTTTGAGCCCAGCCATTGAAGCCGCAAAGAACTCGGAGGTTGTTTTGCTATATCTGGGCTTATCCCCTGACATAGAAGGTGAAGAAATGCCCGTTATACTCCAAGGATTCGATAAAGGTGATCGATCGAATATCACGCTGCCCAAAACCCAGATCGCCTTGATGAAAAAGATTCAAGCGCTTGGAAAACCTACCATTTTGATTCTTATGAATGGAAGTGCATTGGCCGTCAATTGGGCAGACGAACATATCCCAGCAATCGTGGAAGCTTGGTATCCTGGAGAGTTTGGAGGGAAAGCCATTACAGACGTGCTATTTGGAGACTACAATCCGGCGGGAAGGCTGCCGGTTACCTTCTACAAATCCGTAGAAGACTTACCCGACTTCAAATCCTATGACATGCAAAACAGAACGTATAAGTACTTCAAAGGCAGTCCGCTCTATCCTTTTGGCCATGGGCTTAGCTACACCCAATTCTCCTATTCAAAGCTCACTCTAGAAGACGAAAATGCCATTGGAGAAACGATTTCTTTCACCGTAGATGTAACCAATTCAGGTGATATGGATGGTGATGAAGTGGCACAAGTATACATTAGTCATATTGGCAGTACAAACGAATCTCCCATACGATCGTTGGTAGGTTTCCAAAGAGTCCATTTGAAAGCGGGTGAAACAAAGACGCTTGAATTCAATATAGAACCCAAGCAGTATGCACAGTTCAACTCTGAAGGGCAACCCATCCATCCTGCAGGAAAAATGCTCGTGAGCGTTGGAGGAAAACAACCGGTCTTTCATGAAAAAGACAAAGCAAATACCACCGAAGTCATTTCTAAAACCATTGCATTAAAAAAATAGCGCTATGATCTTACGAGGAGAAAAAGAATACTATAAGGGCATTGGAAAAATTCCTTACGAAGGCAAAGACTCAGACAATCCTTTGGCCTTTAAGTACTACAATCCAGACGAAGTAGTGGCCGGAAAGACCATGCGCGAGCATTTTAAGTTTGCCGTTGCGTACTGGCACACCTTCTGCGGTCAAGGAGCCGATCCCTTTGGCCCAGGAACACAGAGATTCCCGTGGGATCAGGCCATAGATCCACTACAAGCTGCCAAAGACAAGGCCGATGCCGCCTTTGAATTCATCAGCAAAATGGGGTTTGACTATTTCTGCTTTCACGATTTTGATCTCATTCAAGAGGGGAACACTTTTGCTGAATCCGAAAAACGCTTACAAGCCATTGTTGACTATATCAAAGAAAAAA
>CAWUKP010000251.1:0-4261 GCA_963922975.1 uncultured Spongiivirga sp.
TCCTGGAACGAATTGCAAGGCGTCTTCTGCGCCATCTATGTCTTTGTAAAAAAGCCCTTGATTGGTGCCAAGGTATAGCCTGCCTTGATATGTTTGGGCATCATACACTGTGCCCAGTACGCCAGTAGCATCTTGATACACTACAAAAGGCGATGTCAAGTTCACGCAACTGATACCGTAGTCTAATCCCATCCACAAGTTTTGGGAACGGTCTTCAAATAGAGAAAGTACCGTATTGTTGGGCAAGGACGACTCTTGTTTAACGTGGTACAATAACTCAAGGCGTTCGTCAAGCACTAAAAGACCGCTGCCGATGGTTCCTAATGCAATGGTTCCGTTTTTTAAGGCCAGGGCACTGTAAATGGTATTTGTTTTCAGCAAAGCGTCGATAGGTGTAGACAGTTGCTTCAAACCACCATCCAGTTCTAATTGAAATAGTCCACTCGTCTCTGTGATGAGAAGTAATCCCGTGCTGGTATCCAGGATATTGATGATTCGTTCGCGTTGGATGTTCTCATCCGCATTTAACAATTGTACGGCAGCGTTTTCAATTTCATACAAACCATGACCCAGTGATTGAATCAGCAAACGATCTGATATTTTAAAGACCTTCGCAACCCCGTGATCAGGCGTAATGACGGTAAACGAATCTTCGCTGGTGTTGTAAACAAAGAGTTGCTTTAAAGATTGAAAAACAATGAAGCTGTCGTATTGCAAAATGTTCCAGAACTCCGAATCTTCAATGATCTGGTCGCGTACTTTATCTGCCAAGGATTGATATACCAGATCACCTACGGCATTGCGCTGCCAAATACCGAAATCCATGTACTGACCCGAGTAGATTTTTTCATCGATCACTTTCACCGAACGCATGATCGATTCATTAGGTGAAGGGAACGACCGCCAACTCGCACCATTGAAATACAGTAGACCTTCATTGTTGGCCACCAACATCCGACCCTGATCATCCTGATCAATCATCCAATTCTGATTATCGGCTTTGTACTCGTCTGGGGTGAATACGGAAATAGGAGGATGTTCCTGCGCCTGACAAACACAAGTGCATAGGATTAGTGCCCAAAGCAGTTGTAATCCTTGTCTCATTGTGGGGGTGCACTTAACTCTAACATCAAGCCTAAAGGTAGTAATTCGAACTTACATACGCTCAGGCACCTCAATTCCGAGCAATGCAAAGGCAGAAGCCACTACTTCTCCCACTTTTTTGGAGAGCTGTACACGAAATACTTTTTTCGTAAAATCGTCCTCACCCAAAATGGTGACACTCTGATAGAATGAATTGAATTCTTTGACCAGATCATAGGTGTAGTTGGCCACCAGAGCAGGACTGTGTTGTTGGGCTGCCAACTGAATTACTTCGGGGAATAGTTGAAGTTGCTTGATCAATTCTTTCTCTTTGGCGTGCAACTCATTAGTAGCTACTGTTTCGCTGTAATCGAAGTCGGCCTTGCGAAGTATCGCCTGGATTCTGGCATAAGTATATTGAATAAACGGACCTGTATTTCCTTGGAAATCAACAGATTCCTTCGGGTCGAACAGAATGCGCTTTTTAGGATCTACCTTCAAGATATAGTACTTTAAAGCGCCCAGACCTACCTTACGATAGATGGCTTGTTTATCTTCTTCCGAGTAGCCGTCTAGCTTTCCGAGGTCTTTTGAGATTTCTTCAGCGGTCTGCTGCATCTCAGCAACGAGATCGTCAGCGTCCACTACAGTTCCTTCACGACTCTTCATTTTTCCGGATGGAAGATCGACCATCCCATAACTCAAGTGGAATAGGTTCTTTGCCCATTCAAATCCTAGTTTTTTGAGTATGAGAAACAACACCTTGAAGTGGTAATCTTGCTCGTTACCCACGGTATATACCATTCCAGAAATGTCTGGGTAATCTTTCACCCGCTGAATGGCCGTACCGATATCTTGAGTCATATATACAGCGGTTCCATCGCTGCGCAAAACGATTTTCTCGTCCAAACCTTCGTCGGTCAGATCACACCAAACCGAACCATCCTCTTTCTTGAAAAATACACCTTTCTCCAAGCCTTCGGCTACAAATTCCTTCCCCAGTAAATAGGTATCACTCTCGTAATAGTAGGTATCGAAATCTACCCCAATGGCTTTATACGTGGCTTCAAAACCCTCGTATACCCACCCATTCATCGTTTTCCAAAGAGCCACTACTTCTTCATCGCCTGCCTCCCATTTGCGCAGCATTTCTTGCGCTTCGAGCAAGATGGGCGCTTCCTTTTCCGCCTTCTTTTTATCCATCCCGCCAGCTACCAATTCGGCAATTTCATCCTTGTAGGCCTTATCAAAAGCTACGTAGTAGTTCCCAACTAGTTTATCACCTTTAAGACCTGCAGATTCAGGAGTTTCGCCATTGCCAAAACGTTGCCAAGCTAGCATCGACTTGCAAATGTGAATCCCGCGATCGTTGATAATTTGGGTCTTGTACACTTTATGACCAGCCGCTTTTAAAATCTCCGAAACCGAATATCCCAACAATACATTACGAACATGTCCGAGGTGAAGCGGTTTATTGGTATTTGGTGAAGAGTACTCCACCATGATGGGATCTGTTGCCGTCTTTACGAAACCATATTGCGTTTCGTTTTTAATACTTTGGAAAAACTGCACATAGTACGCATCGCTAATCACTAAATTCAAGAAGCCTTTCACAACGTTGAAATCGTCCACCACCTCTAGCTCTTCTTTCAGATAAGAACCAATAGCTTCACCAATGGCTACTGGATTTCCTTTTACCAAACGCAGCATTGGGAAGACCATCACGGTCAACTCGCCGTCAAATTCCTTACGAGTTGCCTGAATTTCCACAGATGGTAATTCCGCACCATATAGTTGATGAACAGCTTTCTTTACATGGGTCGCCAGCGTTTGCTTCAGGCTCATAGCGTGCAATTTTATAAGCGGCAAAGGTAGGTATTTCAAGAGATTTGAATGCCCATAGCGCTAGCTTTTCGTATCTTTCAAACAAAAAATCGGAAGGACTTTGCTTCATCTTTTAGGCGAAATTGAAGCGCTTTCTTCCGTGTATTGCTCATAACCAAAGAAAAAATATGCTCTTCAACGTTTCGTACAACGACCCAGAGATCAAAAGAACCATTGATAGTGAAGTGGGGAAACCCTTCACATTGGCCGAACGCTTTAAAATGGGCGGCATTGGTTCTCCAAAATTGATCATCACTACTACAAGCATCGACATCCACAATTTGTTGGTACTCGACAATAATCAAAATGTCTGCAATGTGGAAATGCGACCCAAAGGCATCATCGTGCGTTTTCGATCGCTTCTGGAAACCTTCGCCTTGATCATTCCTTACTATAAACTCAACCTGTACAAAGGTCGTGCAGAGGAATACTCTATTTACAGAGATGCCTATTTCATTAAAGTGAAAGCCGACAAGAAGAATATTCACAAATACTTCAAAAAACTGTTGGATTACAAAACCGAGCAACAACCTGATTCTATAGACCGTTTCTAGATTTCGTATCTTTAAAAGAAAAAGAAAAGTGCTATGAAAATACTGCTAACGGGCGCCAACGGTTATATCGGAATGCGCTTGTTGCCGCGATTGCTGATGGAAGGACACGAGATTGTCTGCGCTGTTCGAGACGAGACACGGCTGTCGGTTACAAAAGATATTCGCCGACAAATTGAGGTAGTCGAATTAGATTTTCTCGACGATCCGGAAGATGGAATCATTCCGCAAGACATTGATGCTGCTTACTATCTCATTCACAGCATGACTTCTTCAACTACGGATTTCGACGAGAAAGAGGCACGTTCCGCGACAAATTTCAATGCCTACATGGCGCAAACGCAGGTCAAACAGGTTATTTACCTCAGTGGAATTGTCAACAATGAGGAACTGTCTAAGCACCTTTCCTCTCGTAAACAAGTCGAAGACATTCTCTACGAAGGCGATTTTCATTTGACCGTACTGCGCGCTGGAATTATTGTAGGCTCTGGAAGCTCTTCCTTTGAGATCATTCGCGACCTATGCGAAAAACTCCCCGTGATGATTACGCCCAAGTGGGTGTTGACCAAAACCCAACCCATTGCCATTCGCGATGTCATCAACTTTTTAACTGGGGTGCTGGGTAATGCGAAGACGCACGACCAATCTTTTGATATTGGCGGCCCAGATGTGTTGACCTATAAGGAAATGCTGCATCGCTACGCGAAAGTGCGCGGCTTTAAGAATTGGATTTTCACCGTGCC
>CAWUKP010000252.1:0-4253 GCA_963922975.1 uncultured Spongiivirga sp.
TCGACGCTGGCATTTTTGGCACTTTGATCCTAAAGAACGCCCCATGAACTATCGTCTCCTCCTCTTTCTTACAGTTGCTCTAGCTTTTCGTGGTTTCGCCCAACAAACCCTTCCTGAAGGGTTTTCTTATGTGAAGGACAGTATTCCAAATATTCAATTGGACATGCGCTATTGCCAAGAGAACAACTTTATTGGTCAACCCATTGAGGGCTATGAAGAGGCCGTGTGTATCCTTAGTGATCCCGCGATTTTGGCACTTCAAAAAGTACAGAAAGAGCTGAACACTAAGGGCTTTGGGCTGAAAATATTTGATGCCTACAGACCGCAGCAAGCAGTTGATCATTTTGTGCGTTGGGCACGGAATTGGAATGACACCTTGATGAAACCGCAGTTTTATCCCGAAGTAAAGAAATACAATCTTTTCAAGGAAGGGTATATCGCTTCCAAATCTGGGCACAGTCGCGGAAGCACCGTAGACTTAACAATCGTGTATTTGGTTGGTGAAAAAAAAGGAGAAGAACTGGATATGGGCAGTCCGTATGATTTTTTCGGAAAGATTTCCTGGCCCAAAAGTGAATTGATTACGGAAGAACAGCTGCAGAATCGAATGCTGTTACGAGAAACGATGTTGAAACACGGTTTTAAACCTTTGTATACGGAATGGTGGCATTTCACCTTGCGGAACGAACCCTATCCTAATACGTATTTCAACTTTCCGGTGCAGTAATTATTGCATCACCACATCGCTATACTTGGCGTTAATATTGATGCTCTTGTTAGTGCTCTGATTTCTTGCGAACCCATTGACGATCTTCTTCCCGTAAGAATTTGACACTTTCACCTTCAAAAACTCGGGATAGCTGACTTTAGATTGTGACCCATTGAAGTAAATATTGAAGGCATTGGAAGGCAAAACAATGACCGCATCGCTATTGTCTAGCGAAACATCTACCGCAGAGAAATCGGAGGCAATCTCCCCAATCTTCAACAAGCCGAAATTCCCATCAATGATCCCATTGTCGAGAAGCGTTCCGATGATCACATCTGAAGAGTTTGCCGTTAAGCGCAAGCTCTTCACACGATCCAATTCTACTTCTTTGCCGTAGTTGACGCGCAGTTGGCCGTAATTCCAATTGTTAACGATCACCGGAGAATACGAAGCTTCAATATCCGTCTGCTGACCGTCAATCACATCGGCAAGCAACCTTGTATGAGACAAGGTTGCTTTGATGTTCTTAACATTGCTAGCCATTTTCACTTCGCCATGACGCACATTCAGTTTGAGTTTGGCGCCTTTAGGCATCTTGATAATGATCTTCTTCTTCGTCTTTTCTTGGTCGCTTTGTATCGAGTGAAAAAAGTACCCATTTTGGCCACGCGCCTCGTTAAAGGCTTCGCGTATCTCTTCGCGTGCTTCGCGAACCTGTTCACGAGCTTCCCGCATAGCCTTTCGCGCCTCTTCGCGAGCTTCCTGCATTTCTTTGCGTTGTTCTGCTCGGGCCTTTTGTTGCTCTTCTCGGGCTTTTTGCACTTCTTCAAGCTGTTTTTGACGCTCTTCCTTCCACTTGGCAAGCTCTCCTTTTCGAGCCTCCATTTCCTCTTTCCAAGCTTTCATCTCAGCTTCCCATTCCTCGTCAAAATTCTCCTTCCATTCTTTCTTCCACTCCTCTAGATAGGCATCGCCCCGCTCTTTGTATGCTTCATAGTCAAAGCTAAAATTCATGGTAGGCATGGGTGGCATAGGCGGCATCGGAGGCATTACTGCTAAAGCTTCCGCAATATCGAATGCGCCCTGCATTTCAATATCAGGAAATACAAAGTTATCGTTGATGACAATCGCATTCATGTCAACATCAGGGAATACAAACTCAAAATCATTTTGGCCACTGAACGAATACACCAGATTGTTGTTGCTTGTGCTGATGGTTACTTCGTTGCGGTTCCCAACAGCTTCAAAATCCCAGCTATCGAAAAACTTCTGCGCTTCTTCTTTGGAGTCTGTATCTACTTCGATCGTCGCTTCAACCGAAACACGATTGCGATCCCAAGTTTGGAATTCAATATCCGTATAGCTTGTGTTCAGATTGATAACTACATCATCTCCAACCTCAAAACTTTCGGTATACGTTTTTTGCTCTTGTGCTAATAGCAGCGAGCCACATAGCACAAATACAAGGGCACTAAGCCTTTTGTTCCATCTTTTCATTGTGTTGATTTTTTAGTTCTTCTAACTTTTCTTGTAATTGATAAAGCAATTGCAATCGCAGTTGAAGATTATCTACCAAAGCACTCACATTCTGCTGATTGGGTCCATCTGCATTCAGCTCTTTTGTAAGGCGTTGATACTCGTCATTCAACTCAGCAAGTTTTCGCATGTAGGAATCAAAGAGTTGCTTGTTTTCATCATCCACTTGGATGGTAGAGAGCTCGTAATTGATGTTGGTCATGTAGTAATCTTCCACCTTTTTCAACTCTGGAGATACATTGCCCAAAGTGAAGGTGTTCGTTTTTTGATTGTTTTCCGTGGTTGTTACTACCTGTTGTTTCGTCTGCGTGGGCGCTTTCCAAAACGATTGGACCGCTATGACGCTGACACTTACCAACAAGACAACAGAAGCTGCTATTTGCCATACGGGAAAGGACCGCGACTTCCTTTGCGGCAATGCCTGCTCCAGTTTTTTGGCGAAACGCAACTCATGATTTGCTGGCATGTGCTGCTGGTTTAACTTGTTTTCATCTTTGAAAAGCTCTCTAATATCCTGTGCCATGATAGCGATGTTTTAAAAGTGCTTGTAATTTCTGCTTTCCGCGCAACAACTGTGTTCTCGAAGTGGTTTCGGCAATGCCCAATATCTGAGCGATTTCCGCATGGTCGTAGCCCTCCATCAAGTAGAGCATCACCACATATCGATATTTCTCTGGCAGGGTTTCGATGGCCGTTTTAATTTCCTCCATGGTTACCTTGTCTTCCACCATCCAATTATCGTCTTCCACAACTTCTAAGACCACATCATCTGTTGAAAGCATCAATTTTCGCGCTTTTAGTTTGTCAATACTTTGATTCACTACAATCCGTTTCAGCCATGCTCCGAAGGTCACTTCAGCCTTGTACTGATGTAGCCGCTGAAACGCTTTGATAAACGCTTCTTGGCAAACATCTTCTGCCTCCTGTGCATCTTTCACAAAACGATAGGCCACATTGTACATCGCATCACAATACTGTTTGTACAGTTGTAGCTGCGCCTTGCGGTCGTTTCGTCTACATTTTTCAATCAGGTCTACCTGAAACATGAACTGGTTGGTTTGAAGAAATAGTTGCACGTACGTTTCAATTTACAACTACTTCTCTATAGCAATTGCTTCACCTTAAGGACGAGCCAAAAAGTGGCGTGTTGCAAATTAGTTTCGTTTTTTATCAATTCTTTTAGAAAAGCTGTAATTTTTAACCTTGATGACGAAAATGAAATCTTTTACCATACAGAACGAAGTATTGCGCCTTAAGGTGCTGAATTACGGTGCGAGCATTCAATCATTGGATGTGAAAAACCACCAAGGCACATGGCTCCCTGTGGTGAAAGGTTTTAGTGACCCTTCAATCTATGTCAACAACCCTATGCACTACGGAGCCTGTGTGGGGCCGTATGCTGGTCGTATTACGAGCGGACGGTTTTCGTTAGGTGGAAAAGAATTCGTAGTGGAAGATACCGCGGTACACTTACATGGCGGTCCGTTTGCGTGGAGCCATCGTTTTTGGGAGTTGGTGGAAGAAGATGCACAAAAACTTCGCCTTTCGCTTCATTGTCCGCATGAAGAAAAGGGCTTTCCGGGCAATGTCAAGGCCACCGTTTCCTATGCTTTGGAAAAGAACCGTCTCATCATTACTCATGAAGCTGTTTCTGACGCTGCCACCGTCATCAACATGACCAATCATGCTTATTTTAACCTAAGTGGAAGCTTTTCGCCTATCAATCAACATGAATTGCAGCTGAATGCTTCAAACTACCTGGAAGTTAATTCACTACAATGTCCTACCGGTCGATTGTTAGCAGTACAAGACGGTCCTTTCGACTTTCAGGCGAAGAAAATGATTAGCAATGTACATTTGGATGACACCTTCGTCTTGGGTCAGGAAACTGGGTCAACAGCCGTCATTTTGACGAGTGCGGTAAGTGGTCTTTCTATGGAAGTAGCGACCAATCAACCTTCGATCGTTGTTTTTACGCCCCAAGAACGAGATAGCATCTGTTTTGAAA
>CAWUKP010000253.1:0-4247 GCA_963922975.1 uncultured Spongiivirga sp.
TGGTAGTAGATGCAGCACAGAGTATTCAGGCACAAACCATTTCTAACCTTTACTTAGCGTTGGAGCACGATTTGGAGATTATTCCTGTGCTCAACAAAATTGATTTGCCTGCCGCCAATCCTGAAGCGGTAACCGACGATATTGTTGATTTATTGGGCTGTGATCCTTCTGAGATTATTCCCGCGAGTGCCAAAACGGGTATCGGTATCGAAGAAATTCTTTCGGCCATCATTGAAAAAGTGCCCGCCCCAAAAGGAGACCCACAAGCGCCTTTGCAAGCTTTGATTTTTGATTCAGTATACAACCCCTTCCGCGGGGTAGAAACCTATTTTAGAGTGTTGAATGGTGAAATCAAGAAGGGTGATAAAATCAAATTCTTAGCAACCGGAAAGAATTATTTTGCGGATGAAATTGGTACGCTGAAACTCAAACAAGCACCCAAACAGATTATTAGGACGGGTGACGTAGGGTATTTGATTACCGGTATTAAAGACGCCCGAGAAGTCAAAGTAGGTGATACCGTAACCTTGGCCGAAAATCCTACGCAAGAAGCGATCGAAGGTTTTGAGGATGTAAAACCCATGGTATTTGCGGGTATTTATCCTGTAGACACGGAGGATTACGAAGAGCTTCGTAATTCCATGGAAAAACTGCAACTCAACGATGCCTCCTTAGTTTTTCAGCCTGAAAGTTCGGCGGCCCTTGGCTTTGGTTTCCGTTGTGGCTTTTTGGGCATGCTGCACCTAGAGATTATTCAAGAGCGTCTAGAGCGTGAATTCGATATGACGGTCATCACTACGGTGCCCAACGTTTCCTATTATGCCTTTAACAAAAAGAATCCTGACGAAGTTATCTTGGTGAACAACCCATCAGATTTACCAGACCCGTCTACCCTAGATCGCGTTGAAGAGCCTTTTATCAAAGCAGCCATCATTACGAAATCCGACTTTGTGGGTCCGGTGATGAGTTTGTGTATTGAGAAACGCGGACAAATCACAAATCAAACCTATTTGACACAAGATCGTGTAGAGTTGAGTTTTGATATGCCCTTGGCGGAAATTGTTTTCGATTTTTACGATCGTTTGAAGACGGTTTCTAAAGGGTATGCTTCTTTTGACTACTCACCTATCGGAATGCGCGCTTCTAAATTGGTGAAAGTAGACGTGTTGATCAACGGTAACTCGGTAGATGCACTTTCGGCCTTAATCCACGCCGATAATGCCTATACCATTGGCAAGAAAATGTGTGAAAAGCTTCGCGAACTAATCCCAAGGCAGCAGTTCGATATTCCAATTCAAGCAGCCATTGGGGCAAAGATTATTGCTAGAGAAACCATTAAAGCGCTTCGTAAGGATGTCACGGCAAAGTGTTATGGAGGTGACATTTCCCGAAAACGAAAACTGTTGGAAAAGCAGAAAAAAGGGAAGAAGCGTATGCGTCAGATCGGTAATGTGGAAATTCCTCAGCAAGCGTTCATGGCGGTACTCAAGCTGAACGACTAATCAATTTAGGCTTCTAACCATTTACGAAAGGCTGCCGTGTTGGCCGTGCTGGTCATGGGTTTTTCCTTCACCCCTTGCAAACTTAATAAGAGGCGATTCTTGAAATGGTTTTCAATCTGTTGGATGGCGTCAAGCTGCACAATCTGACTACGATTGATACGAAAAAACTGAACAGGTGAAAGTTGCTCGTGCAGTGCGCCTAAAGTCTGAGAAATAGGATGACGCTTCCCAGATTTATCTGTAACCAAACAGAAGTCGCCCGAAGCTTCAATCAAACTAATTTCATTCACGCTGAGCAATTGAATTCCGTTCTTGCGTTTAATAACGAAGCGCTTTTTATACTCCATACTTTCAATGGAAAGCGAGGATTTCAAAGCTTGCAGCAATTCCGAATCTATTTTTGGTGGTTTTTGTGCCTCAAATAAGGCTTGGTACTTTTCAATGGCTTTTTTTAAGTCGTCAAGCGAGTAAGGTTTCAGCACATAAGCGATTCCATTAGTTTCAAAGGCTTGGAATAGGTAGTTGTCAAAGGCCGAGCAGAAAATAATCGGACAAGAAACTTCCACTTGTGAAAAAAGATCAAAAGACAGTCCGTCTAACAACTGAATATCAGAAAGAATCAAATCGTAGGTTTGAGACGCCAAATACGTCTTTCCTTCCTCAATAGAACGCGCCCAGTCTTGCGTGAACGAGGCCGTCATCAATTGTTCCAAATGCTTTTGAAGCTTTTGGTAAGCCGGTATCTCATCTTCAAGTATCAGGATGCGCATGTGCTAGTTTTCGTTACTTAAGCCAATTACAGGGATGGAAACTGTAAAAGTTTTTTCGTCTTCTTTCACTTCAATTTTTTGATCACTTAACAATTGATAGCGCGATCTGAGATTCTCCAATCCTGTGCCAAAAGACTCTTGATTGCTTTTGTTATTGGTTTTCTCGTTGGTTACCGTCAACCATTGATCTTCCATCTGTATGACGGTTTTGATGGTCTTTGCTGAAATGGGTTTGCTGTGTTTCACTACATTCTCGAGTAGTGTTTGCAAAGCTCCCGTTGGAATGAATTTATCATCCATTGAACTGTGTTCTTCGATGACGAACTCGTAGTCATGACCAAATTTAGTCTCAATTAGGAAAATATAATTTTTTGCGAGTTTCAATTCCTCAGCGAGCTCCATCACCTCTGCATCTTTGGTTTGAATCAAATAGCGATAAATGGATGACAACCGATTGATGTACTCTTTGGCTTTTTCGCTATCACTGTCAATAAGCGCGTCGAGCGTATTGAGGTTATTGAATAGGAAATGTGGATCAATTTGCGAACGCAACAGCTTGAGTTCATTCTCCTTTTGTTGCTTTTGAATGTTGCTCACCACTACCTGACTCTCATAGAATTTCTTGGTCAGTAAGAGGCCAAAAAGAAATCCAATATCATCTGTAGCCGAAAAAATACTACCCAAAAGATAGTTGAAGTTTATAGTGAGCTTAGAGAAATCGTTGCCTGCTGTTAAATAGCCTGTGATTCGTTCAATAGTTCCCACCACACTGAGTAATGCCAATCCCAGAATCGCGAAGAGTATGTACTGTTTGTTGCGCACAATGAAGGTGGGAATGAGCCAGTACATGAAGATCAAGATGGTCAAGAATGATGTGACTATCGCCAACGGGATGTCAATCAGGTATTCAATGAGCGTATTGTTGTCGTTGTAATACTCTATGCAGTTCAAGGCAGATGACACCGCATAATAGAGTATGAGTAACAGATAGTCTGTACGATTTAATCTGGTATCTATTTGTCTGCTAATTGCCATCTTGAATTCGGTCTCTGATTTCTTTGGAGCTATTTCTGCGGCTCTTCTTTTTGCTGAATTTAGACCCAAAACTATAACTTAATTGTAAGAAAACATTCTGACGGGCCCAATTGCTTCGGATATTCGCATTGACGTTATCATAAGTGATCCTTCCTTCAAACTGTCTGTTCAGCACCTCTTCAAACTCAAAAGTTACTTTCAACTGATCGTCTAAAAATTTCTTACTGAAAGCAAAGTCCAATCCCGCCAACCAATCATAGTCTATTTGACCATCCAATCCGCCTGTGCTGTAAAAACCTGAGAGTTCCGCATTGATATTCCACGGTAAAGTATACTCTGCACTGGTAAACCAGGTCAAAGCCCACTTTGATTGATCCAGAACGGGGTCTAAATTTTCAGATTTATAGCGGTTGTAATTCACGATCACGCCAGTGAAGCCATCTAAGCCTTTGATAAAACTCAACGGACCAAATAGGCTAGCGCTGAAATTGTCATTTCGCGCCAAATTGATAACAGATCTAGACGTTTGCGCCGAAGTGTCATTTTGCGTTACGATTTGATACAAGGCATCGCTTACTTGATTATAGCTAAGGCTGAAAAAAGGCTGATCTTCATAGGTAAGGTTGAATTGATACCTATTGGTGAATGCAGGCTTTAGTGTGGGATTTCCTTCCTCAAAAGTAAAGGGATCATAAAAGTAGACGAAAGAGTTCAATGAGCTGTATGACGGCCTTTGAATGCGATAGCTATACGCAAAGTTGGCTGCGAGTTCATCGGTAATATCTCGAGTTATGCTAGCACTTGGAAAGAATTTTGAGATATTTCTGATGCGCGTTTCATCTTGAGTCACTGAGGTCCCTATGGTCTTGCTCTCTTCCCAGCGCAAGCCCCCGGAAAAGGACCAAGCTCCCCATTCTGCGTCCAATTTTGAATAAAATGC
>CAWUKP010000254.1:0-4231 GCA_963922975.1 uncultured Spongiivirga sp.
TTTTTCAGTACATTTAAGCTGAAAACAAGGTACTATGAAAAAATTCTTGATCTGGACGGTCGCTATTGTTGTTGTACTCCTGATACTCTTTAAATTCATAGGACAACCCTATTTAAGAAAGCAGACCAAAAAGTTGAGTCCAGAAGAAACCATTACGCATACTATTGGCAACACCCAGTTAGAGATATATTACAATCGTCCCTACAAAAAAGGGCGAAACATCTTCGGCGGATTGGTGCCGTATGGCAAAGTGTGGCGTACTGGTGCCAACGAGCCCACCACCTTTGAAACCAGTGAAGATTTACAAATTGATGGACAAACGCTTCCAGCAGGAAAATATACACTGTGGACCATCCCCAACGAAAAAAGTTGGGAAATCATCTTCAACCGAAAGATGTACGACTGGGGCGTAACCCTCATTAGTGGCGGCAAGGAAACACCTCGCGATCCCTCTCAAGATGCATTGCGCGTAAAAGTTCCCGTCCAAAAGCTGGGAAGCACCATGGAACAATTTACCATAGCTTTTGAAAACAAGGACGGACATTTTTTAACTTTGACATGGGATACTACCAAAGTAATGGTTCCCCTTAAACCTTGAACATCAAAAAGAAAAGTAGTAAAGCATTATCCGAAGTTGCCGGAGTCTCACAACCAGAGGCCACCAGCGCTGCAGCTATTGCCAAACTCAAAGCCCAGCGAAGCAAAAAAACTTCCTTAGATGCTTTGTTATCGGGTATTCTTAGAGGCGACATCACCCACTTAAGTCGTGCCATTACGCTTATCGAAAGTGCGAACCCTGCGCATGCAGTCGAGGCAGCTTTTTTGATCAAGAATTGCTTACCTCATGCCAATCAATCCATTCGAATTGGCATAACGGGAGTCCCCGGTGTTGGGAAGAGCACCTTTATTGAAGCACTCGGGAAACTACTCACGTCACAAGGAAAAAAGGTGGCCGTATTAGCAGTAGATCCTTCCAGTTCGCTTTCCAAAGGAAGTATTTTAGGCGATAAAACCCGCATGGAGGAACTCGTGAAAGATCCTAACGCCTTTATCCGTCCATCGGCTTCTGGCGAATCATTGGGCGGCGTTGCCCGAAAAACGCGTGAGACGATCATCCTTTGTGAAGCCGCTGGCTACGACATCATTTTGGTAGAAACTGTCGGAGTTGGGCAATCAGAAACGGCTGTGCACAGTATGGTTGATTTTTTCCTACTCCTGAAGTTAGCAGGTGCTGGCGATCAACTGCAAGGCATCAAACGTGGCATCATCGAAATGGCTGACGCTGTCATCATCAACAAAGCCGATGGCGATAACATGAAACGTGCTCGGATGGCCAAAACTGATTTTCAGCGAGCACTGCACCTCTATCCGCCCAAAGTTTCGGGTTGGCAGCCACAAGTAGCGCTTTGTTCCGCTACAGAGCAGCAAGGCATTCAGGAAGCTTGGCAGATGATGGAGCAGTATGTTTCTGATACGAAGGCAAACGATTATTTCGAAACAAAAAGATCACAACAACTAAAATATTGGTTGCTGCAAACCATCGAAGACCGTTTGAAGTTAGATTTCTTCCAAAATCCTAAGGTGAAAAAAGCCCTAGAGCTACAACTCACTAAAGTAGCACAGAACGAAATCTCACCATTCGAAGCGGCGGAAGCCCTGTTTCAGCTGAAAGAGACACAAGGCTAAGGTCGCTCTCCAAAAATTGTCTAATTTCGCAGCATTAAAAGCAACTGCCAATGGCCATTGTTACTTCAGATCTGCTTTCCATCATTGTTCCTGTCTACAACGAAGAGGAAAATGTAGGTTTATTGACTCAAAAGATTCACGAGAGTCTGGAAGGTTACCATTACGAACTAATCTACATTGACGATTTTTCCACAGACCAAACCAAAAAGGTGATTCGCGATATGAAAGATCCGAAGGTGGTTTTGGTGGAATTGAAAAAGAATTACGGACAAAGCTTGGCGCTGGCTGCAGGTATTGACACCGCCAAAGGCGAGTACATCATTACCATGGATGGTGATTTGCAGAACGATCCGTCTGACATTCCTAGCATGTTGGATATTGCGGTGAATGAGGAATACGATGTGGTGACGGGCATTCGTCAAAAGCGACAAGATTCGATTTTTAAAACCTTCCCTTCGAAAATCGCCAACTTTTTGATCCGAAGAACAGTCAAATTAGACATTAAAGACAATGGTTGTGCCCTGAAGGTCTTCACCAAAGAAACCGCCAAAAACTTGAACCTCTATGGCGAAATGCACCGCTTTATTGCGTTGTTGGCCTATCTAGATGGCGCGCAGATTAAGCAAGTTCCTGTAAAGCACCATGCGCGCAACGCCGGGAAGTCTAAGTATGGCTTGGAGCGTATTTTTAAGGTAATTGCAGACTTGGCGCTTTTGTTGTTCCTGCGAAAGTATTTGCAACGCCCAATCCACCTCTTTGGTATCTTCGGTTTCGGGATGATTGTGGTAGGTTTTCTAATTAACATCTATCTGCTCGTTGTGAAATTACTTGGAAACGATATTGGCCAACGACCCCTGCTCATTTTTGGAATGTTGCTAATTCTAGCAGGTATTCAGATGTTTACCGTTGGTATTGTCATGGAACTTTTATTGCGCACCTACTACGAATCGCAACAGAAACGCCCGTATCGTATTAAACGCATCACCCAAGGTGGACAAGAAGTCTAAAAAAAGGCTTTGGGTTATTGGCAAGCTACTTATCAGTGGCCTGCTTCTGTATTTTGTCTTGACCAAGGTGGATTTCAATGCCATTTTACAAGTCATCCAACGTGCAAACATTGGGTACTTATTCTTGGGGTTGGTCTTCTTTGTGATTTCGAAGTTGATAGCCGCCTTTCGTTTGAATCACTATTTTCATCACCTCAGCATTCCGTTGACCCACCGTAGCAACATATACCTGTACAGTTTAGGTATGTTTTACAACCTTTTTTTACCTGGCGGAATAGGTGGCGATGCCTACAAAGCCTATTTGCTGAATAAGAAGTATCAGGTAAAGACTAAATCCTTGGCGGGTGCATTATTAATCGATAGAGTAAGCGGTTTGGTAGCCTTATACATACTTGCGGCTGTGTTCGCTACATTTATTGAACACGAGCTGGTTCGTACTTTTTTGGTGTTGATTCTTTTAAGTATTCCGCTAGCGATTGGCAGTTTTTGGGTATTCAATAAAAAGGTAGTAAAGAGCGGATTTCCTATTCTATGGAAGTCATTGGGACTGTCCATCTTCGTTCAGTTGAGCCAGGTGATCTGTGTATATTTTATCCTGCAATCATTGGATGTCACGGCGAATTACCCCGCCTACATGTTCATATTTCTCATTTCCTCTATTGTTTCTGTGTTGCCCATCAGTATTGGTGGTGTGGGCCTTCGGGAAGTCACCTTTCTTTTTGGAGCCAGTTATTTACTGTTGAATGAACAAATCTCTGTGAGTATAAGTTTTGTCTTCTTTTCTATTCAGGCACTCGTATCGCTTATTGGAGTGTATTTTCACTTTTCAGCGCCTAAACTCAAACTCCTTCAGTCCGATTAATCCTTTTGCTGAACGCGTAAAAGATATTTGTACTTCAACTGCGAAGGTCGTTTCTCAGCATTTAAAAACTTTAGCGAAAGTCGTGTGATCCGAAAATCGGCAGCTTTAACTTCTTCTACAATTTCAAACTGCGTTTCGAGCGTTTCCTTAGATTTTTCCGTAGCGTACAGCCAAACGTCTTGATGTTCCAGTTTTTCTGAAATTCCCTCAGCATCCAAATAGGGTGTGGGTCTTTTATTGTAGAAGTCTAGGTCCCATGAATGAACGGTACTCGCCTTGAAAATTTGATCCTTTGGAATACCTTGAGTTTCGCCCATTTTCGCCAATTGCAAGCCTCCCTGGTACTTTAAAAGTTCAGGATAGAAGTGACCGTTCATGACCAAATTCAATAATACAGAAGACATCACGCCCACCACAACCAATCGCCAAAGGGATTGCTGCTGTCGTTTCCAAAGTAGTAGACCAATGGTAAAAAGCACTGTAAAAATGACCAAAATGTGCCAAGGAGCCATACCAAAGACTGCGAACAACAGCAAGACGGAAGCCAGGAGTACAATTCCGAAAACAACATACTGAAGGATCAGCAGGGTTTTTAAGAGGCGTTCCTTTTTGTGGTTGTGTACTGTGATCAGAAAACCACCGGTGCTCAATGCCACCAACGGAATGAGGACGTTCA
>CAWUKP010000255.1:0-4182 GCA_963922975.1 uncultured Spongiivirga sp.
ATATTTCCAAGCATTCTTTACGGACTGTTCCTTGAAATACTTGATAAACAAGGTGATCTTGTAGCCTTTAAGCTGTTGTGGTGTGTGGTGTAATTTTCTAAATAGCATAATGGTCGGTGAAGGCTTGGGCGTTTCGCCTTGTTGCGTCCAGGGATGTTCAAATTTCGTTCTAAATCCGCCGCGCGGCGCCTTTAGATGCTGTATTTCTATGCGCGAACTGTACAAAACATCCATACCGTTTTTGCGCAAACGCATGCCGAAATCTTGATCTTCACCATAACCAAATTCGAATGCTTCATCAAAACGAAGTTTCTTGGCATCTTCCCAATACAGAAATGAATTACCCGCTCCAAACGTGGACCACTGACGCACTGCCTCCTTTAAAATTTTCTCCGAAGGTTGCGGATAGGCCGTGGTTAGACATTTCTCGCCATATTGCTTTAGCGTAGCCATGGCATCAGCGATGGTGGTAGGACCCAATCGATTGTCGTCGTCTGCCAAAAACACCCAAGGTGAAATTACTTTTTCCAGCGCTTTATTTCGTGCTTGACAGGCACCCGTTTCATGGGTGAATTGGTGCATAATTTCGAAAGGCCAAGTTTCTTCGGAAATGTAATTCAATTCGGAAGTAGTGCCTGCGTCAGGGTTTTGTTCGACAATGATTACCCGTTTCGGCAAGCGCGACTGTGCTGCAAGATCCTTCAAGACATCCAGCAAATACGATTTTCGTCCAATAGTAGGAATGATCACATCCATGGCCTGCTCGTACATGCTTCCTTCTTTGGAAGATTGCACTCCTACGGAAGTAAAATCAGGATTGGTGGCCATTCGGTTGTGGAACAATGACTTCAGAAATGCCCACAGCGGAAAACGTCGTTCGTACAGCCAAAGGTTAAGCAAGAGTAGATATACCCAGCGGCCGCGGTAGTGCTCCTTCACAAAACGAAATAATATACTTGTAGAAGTGGTCGTTGTGGAGACTTTGGGAAAATCTCCCTTCAATAATCTAGGTTCCGAATAACAAAACAATCCGTTGGCAATGCCCAATTTAGCTATCGAGTTTAGTGCATAGCCAAAGTATGGATAGGTTCCGAGGGTATTTGGATCATATTGCAACAAAGCCTGCGCATGCACAGCGCCGACATCTGTACTCATCTGCCATGTAGGATATGTTCCTTCTCGTTGTACATTCACAAAAGGAGAATCTTCCACATAGCCAAGGGTTGGACCAAGGTATGTGGCACTATCGGTCTGAAAAGACACCATCATCCGCTGGTGGTGTAAGATATCCGATAGTTGTGCTTCGTTCAGAAAAGACTTCAATTGCACGTCACACCATAGCAACCATCGATTCGGATAGGCTTGCGCCAATTCAAGACAGGTATCAAACAGCGATGTACTTTTCACAACAAGAACCTTCAGAGTGACCATATCTATCACCTCCACTGTTTCTTTTCCCCTGTTATGAAATACCGCTATCATTTCACCAAAGATTGGAAAAAATTCAAATGTTGCGACGCGATTTCCTCGATATCAAAGTGAGTTGCGACATGTGCTCGGGCATTTTCTGCCATTCGGGTAGTCTTCTCATCATCATTCAATAGACTTAAGATTGCCGTGGCGAAAGCATCTGGGTCTTTAGGATCACGAAGAAGCGCATTTTCTTTGTCGACCGCAATATCTAACGCCCAAGGATAGTTGCTGTTCACCACCGCCTTTTCTAGAGCCATGGCTTCAATGGTGACCATTCCGAAAGTTTCGGCAGTGGTCGGGAATACACACACATGTGCCTGCTGGAGGTGGTTTTTCACTTCGTGATACGGAAGTTTTCCAAAATAGGTCACTTTGGTTCTAGCCTCCTCGAAAAATGCTTGCTCCATCATTTTCCAGGTACTTGTTGACCCAGTAAAGGCATCCGCGGCATCTCCGCCAACGATTGATAAGGTTGCCTTAGGATATTTGGCAACAACTTGATTAAAAATAGCTGGTAAAGCCAATGCACCTTTTTTTCGAATCAAGGTGCCGAGGTACAAAAGATTGCCGTTGATGTATGAGGCAGGATCGTCATTCTTGAAATCTTCGATGAAAATACCACAAGGAATCACCTGTGCTTTTTTGGTTGCTATTTGTGGAAACAATTCACTGGTTTTTGTCCATGCAAAATTGGAAGGCGCAGTAACGGCGTCCGCGGCGGCAAGAGCGTTGGATTCAAACCATCTGTTCTTCTTTTTTTGGGGTCTATTTTCCAAATGACAGAAATAAGCATCAGAACCATGCAATCGCATCACCACAGGGATGGTGAATTTCATCAATGCACTGATGCCTGTCCAGTCAGGCACTTCGAGCACATCAATGGACGTTTCCCGAATATGCCGAGAGATAAATTTCTGAAGGAACTTTCGATAGCGATACCAACCCAAGAAGGTATATTTCTTTTGGGAAATAAGGTGAACCGTTACCCCTTCTAATTCCTCAACCAATTCCACTTCTTGACCATAGACAAAAACTGTTACCTGCACCCCTTTCCGAACCAGCGCTTTCGCCAGGTTGAAGATGCTTGTGCCCATTCCGGCATTGCGCTTCACCTTTGGATGCGGATATTCTGGAGTCAGATAAGCAATATGCATATTATAGATACCCTAAATGTTGTCTCAGTTGTTTGCTACCCAGCGCAACGCCCATTCTGATCAGGGCGGTATTTGCCTTACGGTTTACGGGATTGAACTTTTCGGTCTTCTTTTTAGCTTCCCATATTTTCTTCGCGCCAACTTCCTCAAAGAACGAAGAATTGATCACTTCAATCGCGTCGATATCACTTTTGAGTTGCTCCAATGACTTATCGGTTTGGAACACTTCTTTCAATTTCAATAAGGTGGTTTCATCCTTGTTCACCAAATCTTCATAACGCACCACCATGTGCTTTTCGAAATCAGGCATTACCGCAAAAATTTGCTTGCTCACTTTTCGGCAGAAATAGTAGGGATACAAACCAAACGTCTTCCCAATTCGCTTCAGTAGATTCTTAAAGGTTTTCTTGCGAAGGTCCATCGCCTTAAAAATCGAATTGAACACGGCATACGGATCCCGAATGAGTACGATATGAATATCGTTGGGGAATAGCTCAGGAAGCCAATCCTTTCCTACAAAAGAGGTGTCTTTGATCATGATAAAAGGACGATCCGACTTCGCCAGTATTTGTTCGCGAATGTTGGCGATAAATAGATGGTCTAAGAAATCTTTATCGCTTTGATGCACCACCTGATGCTGACGTATCTTGTAGTATGCATCTAAAACAATTGATAGCCGTGTTTCGGCACGCTGATGCGCCAAAACTTCATGATCTGAAAACACTTTGATCGCTTCCGAAGCGAAGTTATGCCCCGTTCTCGGGAAATAAGAATTTGAAAATATGATGCGTTGTGCTGTGGTACTCATGCTGCATGTTCCTTTACGATGGATTGGATCGCTTTCCAAATCCGTTCATTGGCTTGTTCTGGCCTTGGTTTGTTGATCTTTTCGAACCAATGATACGCGTTTTTGACTACTTCCGCACCACCTTGATTCAATACTTTCTCAATAATCTGTTCAGTCGCCTTTGGATGGTTTACCCAAAACACGGCATCTTTAGTGGGCATGGAACGAAAATGGACGTAGTTGTAGATTTTTTCAACACTCCAGTCGGCAACGGGGCACGATTCAACATCGTAGTTGATGAACGCACAGGGTTTTTGATGCGCCACGAAGTCAAACACCATAGAACTCCCCAAATTAATAACCATTTCCGTATGCGCAGCGAGATTACTAAGCAGCTGCATATCTTCTTTGGTAGGTAGTTTGGCATCCCATCGATCGCCTACCGATTTCCAGAGCGGATCTATCGGAATGATCACATCTTTATACGCTTCCAAGACTTCATCATAACGATTTGAAAAATCTACCGGACACCTTCGAAATAGTAATTTTATCCGATTTCCCCCTTTAACCAAGCTTCGTACACTCGCGGCCGTATCTCTCAAATAGACTGGATCGTTTGGCGAGGTGGTAATATCATCGCCGCTGTAGCAGATGTATTTCGTGTTGACGTCTAGCTGATAGCTTCCCAAAAATTCTTCCCGAGACAATAGCAATGCTTTATCGGTATGCATTTCGAATTGAGGTGTACCCGTCACATGAATTTGTGAT
>CAWUKP010000256.1:0-4170 GCA_963922975.1 uncultured Spongiivirga sp.
CGTGTGAAATACTGGTTTGGAGAAATTAGAAGGGGTCCGGAAGTAGCTTCCCTTGCACCCATGCCCGTGCAGCTGAAAGAGACCAAATCTCTCTACTTTGAAGACAATTTCGCCAAGTTGCCAGAAATTCGAATGGTTTTCCCCACCGTAGAACAATATCACAAAGATGAATACGCCTTGAATATTCTTGGGCAAATTCTCAGCGGTAGCAAAAAAGCCCCGCTGTACAAAGAGATTGTAGAAAGGCAACAGCTTGCGCCCAATGCGAGCAGCTACCACAATGCTAGCGAGTTAGCAGGGGAGTTCGTATTTAGAATACGCGCAAACGCCGGAACCGATCTCGATGCAGTGCAAGCAGCCATCACAACAGCCCTAAATGATTTTGAAATCAATGGGTTCAGCGATCAAGAACTAACCCGAATCAAGGCTGAATTAGAAACACAGTTATACCAAGGCGTGAGCACCGTTTTAAATAAAGCGTTTCAGCTTGCACAAGACAACGAATATGTAGGTGATCCTGGGTACATTACCAAGACCGCAGCCTTGACCAATGCCGTAACTCGAGAAGATATCATGCGGGTTTACGAGCAATACATCAAAGGAAAACCTTTCATCATGACCAGTTTTGTGCCGAAGGGACAGCCAGCATTGGCTGTGGAAGGAGCCCTACTCGCTGAAGTCTATCAAGAGGAAGTAAAACAAAATGTGGCCAATGAAGAAGTATCTCAAGGCGCCGAAGCCGACTACGCAAGAACGGAAACGGTAGCAGACCGCTCAGAACCTGATTTTGGTGAGTTGCCACTGTTTAAAGCGCCTGAGATTTGGACAGCAGAAACCTCCAATGGAATGAAGATATACGGTATCTACAATGACGAAGTTCCGCTAGTTTCCTTCAATATGACGCTCAAAGGCGGACACCTTTTAGATCCTGTGAATAAAGCAGGGGTAGCTGATATCCTTGCTAGCCTCATGATGGAAGGTACGGCCAATAAGACGCCCGCCGAATTGGAGGAAGCTATTGGACTGTTAGGCGCGAGTATCAATATGTACGCAACGGATGAAGAAATGGGTATTTCGGGTACATGTTTAGCTAAAAACTTTGAGGCAACACTGGCGCTGGTAGAAGAGATATTTCTACAACCTCGTTGGGATCAAAATGAGTTTGATCGTTTGAAGAAAGCGCAATTGACCCAATTAAAAGGACGAGAGGCGAATCCGCGGGCGATCGCAAGTCAAGCTTTTTACAAACTGGTGTATGGAGAAGAACACCCTATGGGTATCCCAGTTTCGGGAACCTTAAATTCGGTAGCCGATATCACCTTGGATGATTTGAAAGGCTATTATCAAAAAAACTTTTCACCTTCAATTACGCAGGTGCACATCGCAGGAATGGTAAATGAGCAAGAAGTTCAAAAGGCATTGTCTGGGCTTGCTAAGAATTGGAATGATGATACCGTAGTATTTCCAACAAATACCCTTCCAGAGGAAAACCATAAGGGAAAATTGTTCTTTATTGATGTACCTAATGCCAAGCAATCGGTGATTTATGCTGGGAAGTTGGCCTTATCTGCCACTGATGAAGAAGCCAACAATCTCAACTTTGCCAATGAAATTCTGGGAGGAGGCTCCAGTGGACGTCTTTTCCAAACCTTGCGCATAGAAAAAGGCTATACGTACGGCGCTTATTCTGACGTAGATACCGCTTTGGAAGTGGCCCCTTTTGTAGCCAGAAGTAGTGTACGCGCCAATGCAACCTTACCCTCTTTGGAAATTTTCAAAGATTTGATCGGGCAGTACGCCGAGAATTTTGGAGAAGAAGAAGTAGCCATTACACAAACCAAAGTTTTAAAAGCCAGCACTCGTGCTTACGAAAGTCTTGGTCAGAAGTTGCGAATTCTACAAGAGATCAGTAAATACGGAAAGCCCTTAGACTTCCTAGAGCGCGATCAGCAAGAACTTGTGGCTATGGCTCAAGCAGATTTCGCGGCCATGATTGAAAAGTATTTGAAGGAGGAAGAAATGTTTTATATAGTTGTTGGAGACAAAGCCACGCAACTAGAAGAAGTGAAAAAGTTTGGGAGAGAGGTGATCGAACTCGACATATATGGAAATCCTATCTAATCTCTATCACTTAGGGATAGTAAAATAGAACGCCCGCTTTTTGCGGGCGTTATTCTTTGAAATAGAATTGTTGAATGGTTGCGATACTATCACAGTTCTCGACCTTCATGGTCACTTCTTTTCTTTCAGCCGTATAGCCATCAATGAAATAATAGCGACAAGGTTCAGCTTTGGTGTCACTTCGTGAAAAATCGACATCACCATGAAGCAGCATCAAACGAATAGAAGCTGTATCAATCAGTTTTTGCTTGAGTGCTTGCGTGGCTTCTTCGCTGTAGACCTTTTCCTTAAGACGTATATTTTTCAACACGCGTGCATTCGGACCGTAGCTGCAAGAAAAATTCTTTTGTGAAAGAATGAAGGCTAGTATGACCAATCCCACTGAAAAACCACCGAGATAGTAGCCCAAACGTTTAAGTAAGCTCATGGATGCTAAAAAATAATCAAATTTACATCGCGGTATTGCAGGTCAAACCAATCGGCAATGGCCTTGTTGGTTAGAATACCGTGGTAAAAATACAAGCCATTTCGTAAACCACGGTCAAATCGCAAAGAATTCTCAATACCTCCATCCTCGGCAATCTTCAAGAGGTAGGGGGTGAAGATATTGCTGATGGAAACGGAGGCTGTTCGTGCATATCGCGCCAAAATATTAGGCACCCCATAATGGATGACGCCGTGTTTCATGAAAATCGGGTCGTCATGTGAGGTCACTTCGCTAGTTTCAAAACAGCCGCCCATATCAATACTTACATCTATGATGACCGAACCTGGCTTCATATGTTCCACCATGGTTTCTGTAACGATTACTGGTGCTCGATTCTTCCCACGCACGGCGCCAATAGCTACATCACATCGCTTAAGTGCCTTCAGTAAGTTTTTGGGTTGAATGGTAGACGTATAAACCGGACGGTTCAAATTTGTTTGAATGCAACGCAGTTTCGTCAAAGAGTTGTCAAATACCTTAATATTAGCGCCCAAGCCAATGGCACTGCGGGCAGCGTATTCCCCAACGGTTCCGGCGCCTAAAATAACGACTTCCGTGGGCGGTACACCACTGATGTTACCCATCATCAGGCCATTTCCTTGATTCACATTCGCCATCAATTCTGCAGCGATTAATACAGAAGCCGTACCTGCAATCTCACTCAACGCTCTTACGGCAGGATAAGCCCCGTCTTCATCTTTAATAAACTCGAAACCTAAGGCTGTGACGCGCTTGACGGCAAGCTTTTCGAAGTACTTTTTAGTCTGGGTTTTCAGTTGTAGCGCGGAAATGAGAATGGTTTGCGGATTGAGCATTTCCAACTCACTCATGGAGGGAGGTTCCACTTTCAAAACGATGGGGCAACCAAAGACTTTGCTGGTGTCGTGGGTGACTTCCGCACCCGCTTCGGAATAATCTTTGTCTGAAAAATTAGCACCTTCGCCAGCTTTTGACTCCATCATAATGCGATGTCCGTGTGCGACTAAAGCAGCCACTGCATCAGGAGTCAGGCATACGCGCTTTTCTTGATAGGAAGTCTCTTTTGGGATGCCAATAAAAAGTTCACTCTTTTGCTTGATAATTTCAAGCGTTTCTTCTTTGGGAAGCAGTTGTTCTTTGGTGAAAGGAGAGAGCTGGTCGGCCATAGAGTTTAGGCTTCGTTATCCTTTTTTTCATAGGATTCTAGCTCCTTTTCAATTTTTTTGAGATCAATCCCCAAGACGTATTTTTCAAACAACCGTACACGTATCCAATAGACAAACGGAATGATAATCAACATTATCGGAATTAGATAATAGATCTCAATTTCATCCGTGAACTGTGAGCTTTTGTTGAAAACATTAGCTAATTGAAAAATATACATTGCCATGGGTATCAGAATGACATGATACCACCAATGTTTACAGGTAAAGAACCAAATTAACAATAGCATTAGAGGAACAGAGCGACCAAGAACTAACCAGACAAATATATTGATGTCTTTATAGTTGGTTTCGTATGTAAACAAAAAGGTCTCCCACACTTTAACGCGTGGAAGGCCTTTGTATAGATAAAAGAAGTAT
>CAWUKP010000257.1:0-4163 GCA_963922975.1 uncultured Spongiivirga sp.
AGGTATTGAATACATTAAAAGTAGCCGGAACAGTGAATGAATCGCTAGTGGAGGTACCTGTAATGTCAAATGTGTAGCTTCCCACTGCCAAACCTCCAATTCCGTCAATCGTTAGCTGAACACTTGTCGGATTGGTTGAAGCGGAAGTCGGATTAAAGGTTCCGTTGGTTCCAGCTGGCAATCCCGAAGTTGAAAAGCTAACCGTCTCCGAAAAACCATTAAGCGGCGTAAACGACAAATCAAAAATGGCATCATTTGGAGTACATACCTCAAGATTGTCGTTGTTCACGTCAATCACAAAGTTTCTATCTTCAATGGAAAAATCAGTGGAATTAATCGCAAAGAAGATATTTCCCGCTCCTTCGACCATAACACGCGCTTGGGTAGTTCCTGAGCCACCAGGCACGGTTATATCATGAGAACCATCATTGGCCACACCACTTGCTAAGGTAAACGGATAGGTAAATCCTCCATCAATAGATAATCTGATATTCACACTTAAAGTACTGACTGGAGCGGCCGCTGTGTTGGCTGGATCCCAGGTGATGGTTTGTGTAGTTCCTGAAAACCACATTTCATTTGTTGTCTGTGATGTTACCGTAAAAGGTCCTGCCGCATCGTCTACCTGCACCAGCATGGTATCAAAATCCGATTGCGGGGTTTGTCCGGTAGCCGTGGGCATACGATCGCGTACGGTCAATGCAAAATTTAGATTTCTCGACACGGTCGCTACTGTTTCCCATGAGGAATTATCTACGGTTTCTAATGGATTGGTCTCTGTTAATTGTCCACCAATAATTCGTTCAATTTGCGGCATGTATCGATTGGGTGATGTACTTGGTGGTCTCGATCTGAAAATAGCCCCCGATGTCTTAGTGGGACCAAAATTACCATTGGTAGTGACCCCATCGTCGATTTGTTCCCAAGTATAGGTGAGCGTATCTCCACCATCTGCGTCAGTGGCTGCACCGCGCAATATAAAGGCCGTTCCGGCAGGAATCGTATAATCTGGCCCTGCGTTAGCCACTGGTGGATTGTTCGCAATCGGAGTTTCGTCATAGCAATTGATGACTGCCAAGCCCACAAAATCTAAAATCTGATCAATACTTGCATAATGAAAATACGGATCAGAATGATCTTGAACATCATCTGACCCAGTAATCCCGGCATAGCCCATAATGGTCGTACCGCTTCCAGGTTCGTAATTCACTCCGGTTCCTTCCGAAGAAAAAGACCATGTGTGATTGGCCCCCATTTGGTGGCCGATTTCGTGAGGTACATAATCTATATCAAAAAAGTCGGACATATAAGGGCCTCCGTCGTTGTCTTGAAAGGAGTGTGAAGAGAAACCACTTCCCTTATGTTCGGGTCCAAAAGGATTGCCATCTCCGTCAATATCTTGTCCTGAACCTTCTATCAAGCATGCACAACCTATACAACCTGCGCTTCCGTTATTTCCCCCGAAATGAAACAAATGACCAATATCGTAATTCGCATCACCAACTCCAGTTTGTAAAGCACCTGGTAATTCTGAAGTGAAACTTCCGCTATACGGATCGGTACCAGGATTGTCGAAAATAACATTCAATCCCGAAACCAATTGGAAGGTGATTGCCATATCTGTTTCGAAGACTTCATTAGTTCTGTTCAGGGTTGAAACTACTTCTGCAAAAGCGTCGTCTTTAGTATCTCCGTCGCTTCCATCATCCCAAAAGTTGGTGTATTCTCCAGTAGTGGAAATAGCGATTTCAAAGGTTCTCAGGGTTTGATCATTGGCATCCCGGCTGGTTGGTCCTTCCAGATCATCTGACTTTTGGGGCACTGTTTCGGTCAAACACTCAAAAGGCTCTCTTTTCATATCTCTAGTGGCCAATCGATTATAAGCTACATAGTCCGAAGCGCCATTGCGTAAAGGTTGCATCAAACTCATCACTGCGCCCGGTTCTGTGCGCATGGTTTTCACTCCGTTAGGTGTTACACTGAAGCGAATACGCGCTGTGGGATTCTCCACCCCAAAGCCTAAATATGTTTTGATATCTGGATGTTTGGCGGCTAGTTCTGGAGCCATCGTTTGTACTTCGACAACACGAAACTGTTCGAATTTTCCATAAGCATTGGGAAAACTCACCACCGTGCTGGAACGCCCTGAAAAAGTTCCTCTTAGCGGAGCACCTTGAAGCTCCTTTTTAAAGGTCTGTTGATTTAAGCTATACAGTTTGTAGTGTGCTCTGTCTAATTCATTAAGAGCAATCTCCACATTTCTTGCGGATGACTGTTCAGACCAGTAGGCTTGTTGGCCGAATGTATAAATCGCAAATAAAAGGGTGGCGCATGTAAAAAATGCGTGTAATTTTGTTCTCATACCATAGAATTTTGAGTGGCGTTGATAGTATTCATTTTTCAATAAGGGTTACCAAAAATACGCTTTTCAATCAAAAAAAGAGACTATTATTCAGAATACCAAGCCCATAGCCATCAAAGATTACGAATCTGCTAAACCTAGTATCGTTACTATTGGCACTTTCGATGGGGTACACATTGGCCATCAAATGATTATACGCCGTTTGTTGGAAGAATCCAAAATAAGATCCTTGACCTCTATCTTGCTCACCTTCTTTCCACATCCAAGAATGGTCCTGCAGCAAGATGCAGATATCAAACTAATCAACACCATCGACGAACGCTCTTCACTACTCAAAACAAATGGTTTAGACAGCGTTGTAGTACAACCGTTTACCAAGGAATTTTCGAGGATGACTGCCGTAGAGTTTGTACGTGATATCTTAGTGAATCAACTCAAAGTGAAAAAGGTAGTGGTAGGTTACGATCATCGGTTTGGAAGAAATCGCACCGCCAGCATCAAAGAACTCATCGAATTCGGGCAAACCTTTGGCTTTGAAGTAGAACAAATTGAGGCACAAGAGGTGGATGAAGTATCTGTAAGTTCCACTAAAATTCGCAACGCGCTGCAGTTGGGAGATGTTGCTAAGGCCAACAGCTATTTAGGATATGCATTCATGATTACTGGAAGGGTCAAAAGAGGGCGCGCTTTAGGCAGAACAATTGGCTTTCCAACGGCTAACCTACATATTGAGGAATCCTACAAACTGATACCTGCCAATGGTGTGTATGTTATTGCAAGTGTAATTGCTGGTAAAAAAGTTTTTGGTATGATGAATATTGGCCTCAATCCTACGGTTGATGGCACCCAAAAAACGATTGAAGTACATTTTTTCGATTTTGATAAAGATTTGTACGATCAAGAAATTTGTGTTTCCCTGTATCACCGCCTAAGAAGTGAACAGGATTTCAAATACATTGACAAACTCAAAGCGCAACTAGAAAAAGACCGCCAAGCCGCCTTAGCATACCTGTCTAACCATGTTGAATAACCTTCTTTTCCGACGTGTTGACAATAGCGCACTTATTGTGTTTAGAATATGCTTTGGGCTACTCATATTTCTTGAATCGGTAGGTGCAATTTTTACGGGCTGGGTGCGCCGCGTGCTCATCGAACCTGAGTTCACTTTTTCCTTTATCGGTTTTGAATGGTTGCAACCGCTCCCTGGAGCAGGCATGTACTTTTACTACGGACTGATGGGTTTGCTTGGCCTATTTGTGATGTTAGGTTTTCGATATCGCATAAGTATGCTTGCCTTCACCATGATGTGGACCGCCACCTATTTGATGCAAAAATCGGCCTACAATAATCACTATTATTTGCTGGTACTGATTTGCCTATTTATGACCATTGTGCCAGCACATGCCTATTTTTCAGTAGATGCCAAAAGAAACCCCAAACTGCGATCGATTTCCATGCCCAATTGGGTAAATGTGGTGATCATCTTGCAATTATTCATCGTATATACCTTTGCTTCCGTAGCAAAATTATATCCAGATTGGCTTGACCATACCGTCACCAGAAATCTAATGGTCCCTAGAGGGCACTTCCCTGTGGTAGGCCCACTACTTCAAGAACCCTGGCTGCATAAAGCATTGACCTACGGCGGCATCCTCTTCGATGGCCTGATCGTGCCCGCGCTTTTGTGGAAACGTACTCAAAAATGGGCCTTCGCCTTATCTATTGTATTTCATCTCTTCAACTCTTTTATTTTACATATTGGCATCTTTCCCTACTTATCACTGGCTTTTTGTCTTTTCTT
>CAWUKP010000258.1:0-4154 GCA_963922975.1 uncultured Spongiivirga sp.
TTCCTTTGCTATAGCCAGCATCGAGAAAAGCAATTCCAGACCATCCGAAAATCGTAAAGAAAGCGATGAGATTTTTAAAGGTGAAGAATTGAAAACCAATCCCTGTATCTGCATCTACTTCTGTGTCGACATCACCCTCTATGTCGTCTGCATCACCACCCATGATGGTACTGATCAAAACGAAAACGAAGATGACAGAGGCAATGAGGGCAACACCCCAGTAGATCTGTTCAAAGCCCGTAAGGGCGGAAAACCACTCTTTCATTTTAGTATAGTTTTAGTTGTGATGAATATAAGAACTTTCGTGCTTTGGACGCTTTGATTAGGTCAGAAATGGTGCGCGTATCAAGACGCTTACAGCATTTCCGCCAAAACCAACAGCATTGACCAATACACGACGAATTCTTTTTGGAAGTTTTTGTTGTGGAGTGAAGGGAACTGGAATACACTCTTGATGCTGCAGCATCAGTACGGCCAATTCTACACTCAACATCCCTGAGGCGCCAAAGGTGTGACCTACCTTCCACTTATTGGTAGTCAAGGCTGGAATTTTGTTACAAAAAACCTTTTCAATAGCCTTCAATTCGCTAGCATCACCCTTTATCGTACCCGGCGCGTGCATCACAATAACATCTACATCCTCTGGTGGAATTTCTCCTAAAGCCATACGCATCGAACGCTGAAAACACTGTGCGTCCGTTGAAATAGAAACCGCATGAGTAAGGGGTTCTGTGGCATAGCCAACACCTTCTATAACGGCCAGTGCATTCTCCTGATAACCCGCTTCCAAACATGCCATGGCCGCTGCTTCACCGATTATCATGGTGTTTTTTGTTTTACTAGAACTCCCCGCAAGACACGGAAAATCAGCATCCGCATCCGCTGTGGAATAAATCTTCATGGCGCGCATTTGGGCAATCGTAAAAGGGGTAAGTGCCGCTTCACTTCCGCCTACCAAAAACTTGGAAGTCATGCCCGATTGCAACCAAGCTACGCCATTCAACAGTGCATGTAAGGCCGTAGAACAGGTGATGGAGTGTGAAATCACAGGACCCTTGCTGCGCAGATCGTTGGCTACCCATGAAGCAATATTTCCTAATGTAGTATTGGGTGAACTTAGGGTAGCAGCTGTTCCCGCTTTCGAAAAATCGTCATAGTACTTTTCAAAAAGTTGGGTCGCTCCTCTTGATGAACCTATATTCACACCAAAATTAGCATCTGTCGTCCATTTTGCTTGCTCAACTGCCTTTCTGGAAGCAACCATCGCTAACAACACAGAAGGGTCTAAAGAAGCGTAGTTATCGTCTTGTTTTCGCAATTCAGATACTACATTCCAGATTTCTTGAGAGATCGCTCCCACCCAAGCGTTTTGATTTGACAAGCTTTGGTACTGCAGCAAATGGACCTGCCTTTTGTAGGATTGCCAAATCTTTTCAGGTGTATCTCCCAGTGCGGATACAGAACCTAAGGCGACAAT
Source organism: uncultured Spongiivirga sp. (assembly GCA_963922975.1). Classification (GTDB taxonomy): domain Bacteria; phylum Bacteroidota; class Bacteroidia; order Flavobacteriales; family Flavobacteriaceae; genus JANQRC01. Next base: position 1,478 of record CAWUKP010000258.1, read on the forward strand.
AGAGACGGGTTGCTTCATGAGGAGACAAAAATAAATCTTCTTATCTTCCATCCATAGAGAAAAGTGCACAAACTATGAGTGAAGTATTCGACAACCAATTAGTTGATCAACCGAGCTGGTGGAAGCGCAATTGGAAATGGGTTGTGCCCGTGGGCGGTTGTTTAACCCTTATTGTCATCGCGGTGCTGATGATTGGCGGTCTGTTTTTTACATTGACCTCGGCCATGGAAGAATCAGAACCCTTTCAATACGCTTTGGAAAAGATCAATCAAGACGAACAAATAATCGAACTCTTAGGTTCGCCCATTGAAAAAGACGGGCATATTCAAGGAAATTATCAATGGAAAAATGGCAAGAAAGGAGCTGATCTACTTGTGCCCATCAAAGGGCCTAAAGGCACAGCCACCTTGTTTGTGAAAGCGCGAGGAGAAGACGATGAATGGGTGTACGATGAAATTCGTGTGGAAATTGGAGATGCAGGAGCATTCGACTTGCTAGAATAGAAATCTAAAACTTCGTTCTATCCATTTCCCCAAGGATAGAAAGTTTCAAATTAGGTCAAAAGAAGCCTGGATAACTTCATAAACATAACCCAACTGTTCGTCTGTGATCACATAGGGCGGCAAAATATAGATCGTATTCCCTAGTGGTCTTAAGAACACGCCATTTTCCATGTAGAATGCAAAGAGCTTGTCGCGCAGATTTCCATAGCGTTGCATTTCAACGTTCAAATCAATGGCCAGAATAACTCCTTTCTGACGCACTTCAGCTACTTTTTGGTGCTTGGCTATTTGCTTTGCAAAGTCTTGATGACGCTGCATGATCCTTTTGATGGCCTTTTGAGTTTCTTCAGATTGCAATAGTTCTATTCCTGCCAAAGCAGCCGTGCAGGCTAATGGATTCGCGGAATAGGTATGCCCGTGGAAAAACCCTTTAGAAATTTCATCATCATAAAATGCATCAAAGACTTTTTGGGAACAACTTGTAATGGCCATGGGCAACAAACCTGCCGTAAGTGCCTTTGACAGACACATAATATCTGGTTTATGAATCAAATGATCAGAGGCAAAAAAACTTCCTGTCTTGCCAAAGCCCGTCATGACTTCATCAGCCACGGTAATCACATCATGCTGCTGGCAAAGCGCTACCAGTGCATCCAAGCCTTTGGCGTCGTGCATTTTCATGGCAGCGGCCCCTTGTACGAGCGGTTCAAAGACAAAGCCAGCTACATTTCCCTCCTCAATGAGACGCTTCAAATGCTCCAAAACAGCTTCATTATTATGACCGTTGGGTGTGGGAATGCGTTTCACCTTTATAAAAAAATCTTCAAAGGGTCCGTTGTAAACGGAAAGGCCTGAAACAGACATGGCTCCAAAGGTATCTCCATGGAATCCTTCCTCAAAAGCCACTAGCACATTACGCTTTCGGCCGTGATTGAAATGATATTGTAATGCGAGTTTCACGCCCACTTCCACGGCAGTGGATCCATTATCCGAAAAGAACAACTTCTGTTGGTTTTCAGGGAGTATGCCCATGAGAGCCTCCGAAAGTTCAATGGCAGGCCGATGCGTAAATCCGCTAAAGACTACTTGATCAAGCTGCTGCATTTGGCGTGATACGCGTTGCGTGATATACGGATTGCAATGGCCATGCATGGCCACGTACCAAGAAGCAATTCCATCGATATAGGTTTTACCCTTTTCGTCATAGAGCAGTGCTCCCTCGGCTTTCACAATGGGTAGCATGTGGGGGTGCAGCTTGTGCTGCGTCAACGGGTGCCAAAGGTGTTTCTGATCGCGTTCCTGTAGGGTCATAGACATTCTCGTTGTTATGCTGAACTCGTTTCAGCATCTCATTAAAAGGTTTAAAGTTTCAAACGGTAACTCTAAAACAAGTTTAGGGTGACGTTACAAAACATCTCTCAGTTTTTCAGCGTATTCCTTTACCACGTTTTGATCAAAATACGGTTCTTCATCCACCCGTCCCAAAATTGGTACTTGGGTCATCTTTTGGATAATACTTTCTGTGGAAGGGTGTTCGGCTCCACTAAAAATGATGCCTTTGATGTTCACGGCATGCTTTTTCAAGGCCTCTACGGTTAACAAGGTATGGTTGATACTCCCTAGGTAATGTCGAGAGACAATGACCACTTCATAATCTGGTTGAATTAAGTCTGCAATCGTATCCTTGTTATTCAAAGGCACCAACAATCCACCTGCGCCTTCAATCACTAAATCATGCTCCGTTGTAGGTTCTTTGATTTTTGCCAAAGAAATTTTCAAACCATCGATTTCCGCTGCCCCATGTGGGCTCATCGGTGTTTGCAAAGCGTAGCTGTTCGGGTGAATGACGGAAGTGGTATTAGAAATCAACCGCTGTACTTTATGGGCATCTGAATTCTCTAAATCTCCTGCCTGAATAGGTTTCCAATAATCTGCTTGCAAAGCTTCGGTTAGAATGGCCGCTACCACCGTTTTTCCAACCTCGGTAGAGATACCCGTGACAAAAATCTTCTTCATAGTACTCGGATAGTCAAACAGGAAGGCGGCTAGTTGAAACTATTGTTCAGCCTTCGTTTTTTACAAAGGTAGCGAGCAGGTGCAAGACTTCCGAAATTTCTAGCTCGGAATTATAACTGTGTAAACAAAAGCGGAGTCGCTCTTGGCCTTCAGGAACC
>CAWUKP010000259.1:0-4145 GCA_963922975.1 uncultured Spongiivirga sp.
TGTGTATTTATCTTTGTATAGGCTTTTATTGTGCTATTCCGGTTTGAAATGGACTATTCATTTATATTACAGTATTACGATGTAAGATGGATCAAACGTTTTATGTACCTAGGAGTGGTGGTAGTGGTGTTTTGGTTGGGTGCTATTGTGGCCAATAGTTTATCTGCTAATGCACTGCAACCATATACTTATTATCCACTGCGTTTGAGTAGTTCTTTATTACTGTATTGGATTGGCTATCAGGGATTTTTCAGATATCGAGTAGTGAAGGATCGTATTTCCCTTCGAAACTATCTAGAAAATGAAGGTGCTCTTGAAGAATATGTACAGATATCCGCAAAATTAAGTCCTAATTCAGGTAGGAAAGGTAATGAGCGGGTAGCGCTCTTCAAGAAAATCGATGGTTATGTGAATACTCAAAAAAGATATCTCGATTCATCATTGAGTTTAGAGGTATTGGCTCAGGAATTACAAATGAGTGTGAGTAATCTTTCCTTGCAAATTAATACGCATAGTGGTTACAACTTTTCAGATTATATCAATCACTACAGAGTAGAGAAGGCGAAAATGCTCCTACTCGAAAAATCTTTTGCCAATTACACCAATGTAGCCATAGGGTTGGAATGTGGGTTCAATTCCCGATCTACCTTTTACGCCGCTTTTAAGAAGTTTACAGATTTAACACCCTCTTCTTTTCGAGATCAGCAGTCCAGAAAGCTCCAAAAGCATCCGAATACTTATAAATTGGATAATCTCGGACATCCCGTTAGATAGTCAGCCCTACTTTCGAGTATCAGCCCTCAAAAGCTGAAATATCTAATGTCTAACCAAATATACTTCTTATGAAAAAACGATTATTTAGTATCACCATGCTCTTCTTTAGTGTGCTATTCTGGGCACAAGAGAATCAGACCACGACGGAGCGAGTGGATGCCATGGTAGAAAATCTCGATAGAAGTCAAATTACCTCTGACATTCTGTACGACCGAACCTTACCATTTGCAGGACTTAATAAGTATGATCAAAATGAAGAGGTACGCAAAACCAATTTCAAACATTTTAAGCAGGCATGGTCTGAACTTCAACTTTCCTCATACGATTTCAGAGGAGTTCCGTTGAAAGAATTAAAATCGAGTATTGCCAAAGACCGAAGAAGTAATGTAGTCCCCCTTGGCTTTATCCAAGCTTCAATACATAGCTTGAACTATAACGAACAGCAGCTAGAGGAAAGCGGAGTGCGTCTTGTTGAGGGCAAGTTTGAAACCATTCGCGGGGAAGAAACATTCAATGAGCATCAGGTATTCTTGGCAAGCCCTTTGGAAACTGACGTACATGGGCCACTGGTTACTTTCAAGCTAACAGACGATTATTGGTTTCGCGTAAAGGTCAAACAATTAGACAAAGTAGAAGTAACTCTAGAGGGTAAGACCTTTACATTGATCGCTAACGGAAAACTCAGCAGCCGTGGTTTTTCAATAGACTTCGAGCAAACCGGCACAAAGAATCTTGAGTTTACGGCAATTTATCAAGATGGGACTTCACATAAAAGCGTGAGTGAGCTATTTGTGAAGGTTCCAAGCTCAAGTGCACGATCTTCCGATCCGTTGGTACAAGACTTTTCAGGAGCTAACGGGTATGACGCTCCTCCTTCTTTGGCCTTTCAGGGTTATGACGAGAGTACAGCCTATCAGGGGCACTTAGATTATCGCATCTATTATCGCACTAATAATGGAAACACGAGTACTACCTTAGTAAGACCTCTAATCGTTATTGACGGTTTCGACCCTGGGGATGAACGAAAATTTGAAGATGCAGATTCGCCTCTGCCTGCAGATGAACATATTTCCATCGTCGACTTTATGACCTACTTCAATTCTAGTGGGCAGCCAGTTTCATTGCTCGAAGAGCTTCGTGAAGAAGGCTTTGATGTGATCCTTGTGAATCACCCGACCTATACAAGTGGCGGTAAGATCATTGATGGAGGTGCTGATTACATTGAACGAAATGCACTTACTCATGTAGGATTCTATCAATATATCTCTAGCTTAATGTCCTTCACAAAATACCAAATTGCCATTGTGGCTCCTAGTATGGGAGGTCAGATAAGTAGATATGCTCTGGCGTATATGGAAAAGAATTCTATACCCCATAATGTGTGGTTGTGGATCAGTATTGATAGCCCGCATTTGGGAGCAAATATTCCCTTAGGAGCGCAAGGACTATTAGATGAAGCGAAGGAGGAAGGAATAGATGCTGCTGCTGATTTTGTTGACAATCAACTAAATTCCCCTGCAGCAAAGCAGCAATTGATAGAACAATATGTAGTAGGAGTTGCTAATAAGGCTGACCCTCTTTTCTTAAATAGTAGAACCGAATCCCAAGGGTTTCACTTTGATCGTGGAGCGCCATTCTTCGTACAATACTACAACAACCTTTTTAACAATGGATTGCCTGAGTCAAAAGGATACCCGCAAAATCTCAGGAAGATTGCGCTGGTGAACGGGTCTTTGACAAATGGTTCGGCCTATTCAGGAATTATTAACGGCAACTTGGTAAGCGGAAATTTTGCTGGTGATGGTGAAAAGGTATTGAATATCAGAGGTTTCAATCACGCATTTCCTTTTCCAATCCATGTAGCCTCCTTGGAGGTCGATTTCCTCTGGGGCAATGGTTTCAACAAGGAGATAGCTCGATTTAAAAAAGCTTTTGATGATGATACGATCAGAGCGACTACTTCAAATAATAGAGGTAGTATGGACAACGTTGCTGGAGGATGGTTTCCTACACAATACATAATTGCTGAACAGACGCTTGCTCAAATGCAATTCGGACTGGATGATTGGGATGTTCACGTATTGGAACCCGTGAGCTCCTTTATCCCTACCTTTTCAGCTTTAGGGCATCTGAGTCCCAATCGCAACTGGAGCCAACCTTTAAACCGAAATTTAGTTTGTGAGAATGAAACGCCATTCGATTCTTTTTATGGTGAGGCAATCAATACACAACATACTAGTTTTAATCAGAACAGTGTTAATTGGCTGATGGAAGAACTGAGACGGAATCAGCAAGCTCCAAGTTATCCTTTGGATGAAAATTCTATTGTCGGTGAAGATTGTATCTGTGGTGATGATGTGGAAACGTTCACTTTTTGCGATATTGAAGGTCTAAATTCGTGGAACGCATCTTCAAACTTGACCATTCTGAGTTCAACGGATTCTTCCGTGACCGTTAGAGCCGATATCGGGGCACGAGCTCCAGGATGGATTGAGGCGACCTTTGACAGTGGCCAAGTGGTAAGGAAGGACATTTGGGTGGGAAGACCCGCTGCTCCGTCAGGTAGTATATCTGGCCCTTCAGAACCTTATTACGGTGCTTTGGTCAACTATACAGGAGGAACTGCAGAGGGAGCAACCTCCTATATCTGGTCTGCGCCTAACCCGTATATCATCACTACCACAGTAGTACCTAGTCCGAACGAGTGGCGTTTAAGAACAGGCCATACCACCCGATACTTGACGGCTCAAGTAGGGCCTGATGATGGGCTTATTCAGTTCAAAGGTGTAAATAAATGTGGTGCTGGTGGCGCCAAAACTAAAAATGTAAGCGTGGCGACTACTGGAGGAGGAGGTGATGATGGTGGAATTCCTGAGATGAATCCTGAAGAACTTGAAGCAGAGGGGCAGGCAGACCTATTGAACCAGTTCTCTGTATATCCAAACCCAGCTCAGGATTTTCTGATAGTAGAAATACCCGATAGCGCAGAGTATTCTGGTGGAAAAATTCAAATTTTCGGCTTAGACTCAAGATTGCTTTACGAACTTGACGTCAGTTCAGGTAGGCATCAAATTACCACAAGCCAATTTCCTCCTAACGTATACTTTTTAAGGTTTCAAAATGGAAAGAATACTGTGGTCAAGAAGATAGTTATTGAATAAGTGATAGGTATCTCAAAAAAAAGCGGCACTCAGAGAGTGCCGCTTTTTCGTATATAGATGTCAAAAAGAATTATTCTTCTTTCTTTTCTTCATGAGGTCCGCGGTCGTCGCGTCTGCGATTGTTGCCGCGTCTATCGTCACGTCTGCGATCATCACGTCTTCCACGATTGTTATCACGTCCGCGGTTGTTGTTGTCACGACGCGGGCGTT
>CAWUKP010000260.1:0-4134 GCA_963922975.1 uncultured Spongiivirga sp.
AGGAATCGACTGCCAATTCTGGAATCGGCCCCCATCCCAATTCGCACCTTATCCACATCTGCGCCCACTTTCTCACAAAAATTAGCCACCTCATTCATAAAGGTAATTTTGGTAGCTAGAAATGAGTTGGAAGCATATTTGGTAAGCTCAGCCGACTTCTCGTCCATCACGATCAATCTGCTGCCCATCTTCGTGTACGGTTTGTAGATCTTCTCCAACAATCGGATGGCTCGTTCTGAAGCAGTTCCGATAATAATTCTTTCTGGTTTCAGGAAATCGCTAACGGCATATCCTTCCCTTAGAAATTCTGGGTTGGAGACCACGTCGAATTCCGTGTTTGTATGTGCGGCTATCATTCGGGTAACTTTTTCGGCCGTTCCTACAGGTACGGTACTTTTCCCGATGATTACTTTATAGCTTGTGATGTGCTTCCCAATTTTTTCAGCTACATCTAAAACATAGCTTAAATCCGCAGAACCATCTTCGCCTTCTGGGGTGGGTAATGCAAGAAATATGATGTCTCCATGATCGAGCCCTTCCTCAAGAGAGGATGTGAATTTGAGGCGATCACTTTTAATATTCTTTTCAAAAAGTATGTCTAGTTGAGGCTCATAAATAGGAACAATTCCTTGTTGCATCTTGGCCACTTTTTCCCTGTTGATATCTACACAAAGGACGTTGTTTCCAGTTTCTGCCAAGCAAGTTCCTGTAACGAGACCCACGTATCCAGTACCAATAATTGTAATTTTCATATGTATTCTGAAGTTTGAACTCTTATGTACGGCAAAAGTAGTGAACGAAAGTTAGCAATAGTGCTGTAATCCTAAAAAAATAGCTCGCCGATATTGGCGAAGGCGAAGCCTACTGAAGCGACATTCAAACGATTCTCAGTCTAAAGAGACATAGGTTGAATTCATGCTCTTAAACTCTGGGATCAAGTCTTTCATTTTCTTGATCATTTTTGTGTTGTTACCTTCTTCCGAAAGCCTTACGATTTCGTTAACGGCATTGCTCACTAAGTCATAGTCTTTATCCAATTCGCGAGCGATCATGATCTTTTCGTTGTACGTAGGAAGCGTGGTCGCTTTGTCGCTCAATAGCTCTTCATAGAGCTTTTCGCCTGGACGTAAGCCTGTGATTTCAATTTTAACTTCCTCATCAGGTGTATACCCCGCCAGCCGTATCATCTTCTTGGCCAGATCAATAATTTTTACGGGCTCTCCCATATCGAAAATGAAAATCTCTCCTCCTTTACCCATGGCGCCAGCCTCTAATACCAAATTACACGCTTCTGGAATGGTCATAAAGTATCTAATGATATCAGGATGTGTGATGGTCACGGGACCCCCGGATTCGATCTGCTTTTTAAATAAGGGTACTACTGAACCATTGGAGCCTAATACATTACCAAATCGCGTAGTGATAAAGTTGGTAGTATTGCTGCTCCTGTCTTTGGCGTGATAGTGTAATGATTGCACATACATTTCAGCAATGCGCTTGGTGGCACCCATTACATTGCTTGGATTTACCGCCTTGTCTGTAGAGACCATTACGAAGGTTTTTACCTTGTGCTCTACGGAAAGATCTGCAAGTGTGGCAGTTCCTAGCATGTTGGTGGTAATGGCCTCGCACGGGTTATTTTCCATTAAGGGAACATGCTTGTAGGCTGCTGCGTGGTACACCACTTCTGGCTTGAACTTGGAGAACACTTTTTGCATTCTTCCATAATTGCGAACATCCGCAATAACAACTTCGTAGTCTAGGCTTGGAAACTTCTCCTTGAGCTCCAGATAAACTTGATGTAATGGTGTCTCGGCTTGATCAAGGATGATCAACTTTTTAGGATTGTAATTAGCAATTTGCCGTACAATCTCACTACCGATGGATCCAGCTCCGCCAGTAACCAAAATACGCTTCTGTCGCAATTGCTTCACAATAGAAATATTGTCTAGAACGATGGGTGCTCTGGCCAATAAATCTTCAATTTAAATATTCTTAACGGCAATTTCTGTCTGAGAATTCTGCAACTCGGATATCAGTGGAGCTTTGAATACCCGATAATCATTTTCGATACAGTTATCCACTAACTGTATGCGTTCTTCTTTTGAAAGTTCATTATCTACTAGAATTAGGCCCTCCGCATTATACTTTCTTAACAGTACAGACACATTCTTTTTGAGATAATAAATTGGCAAGTCAAAAATCTTCTTTCTTGTGTTTTTGTGCTGCTTATCGACAAAGCCCACTACTTCAAATTGTTTGGGTTTTTGTGATTTAAGAGCAGAAACAACAGAGATCGCATTGGGTGTAAAACCGTACATCAACACTCTGGGAATATTGTCTTTCTTACCCTCCAGAAAAAAGGCTTCGAAGACTTGTTTCACCACTACCCGATATAAGAATAGCGATGAGAACGAAATGGAGAAGTAAATAATCAAGACAGGTAGCAGGAACAGTTTATCTCCTGTGACCAGAAAAAAGCCGTAGTTCAGTGCGGCTAACGCACCAAAAGTAGCGAATGATGAGATAAATATTTTTATGGCATCTATAAACGACGAATGCCGAATCAATCCTGAATAGGTTCGAAACACAAAGAAGAAAACCAAGTTGACAAATAAAACGATGCCTAGTTTTCCAAAAATTGAAGTGGTAGTATACAGATCGAATGACAGATTCTGAACCACCAAATAGGTAAGGGAAATAGAGGCCAAACAAATGCATAGGTCGAATATCAATACAACCCATCTTGGTAAATACCCGAGTTTGCTGAAATCGAATCCTCTTGTCGTGTTCGCCATTACATATTTGAATGAAGCATACAGCCTCTGGTTGAAACTGTTAGTCTGCCGATTGGAGCTATTTTTTGCCATGCCATGAAGACCTAAAACCTTGAGGGCAAAAGTACTAAAATTATGTTAATTGTCATATTTTCTGATAGTACGAGCAAGTGTTTAATGAAGGTTGCCCTTCATTTATGCAGAACATTTAGAAATAACTTCTGCAAGGCGTGCTCTATCAGCATCATTCAAATTTGAACCTGAAGGCAAACAAAGACCATTGTCAAAAAGTCTATCACTGACATTATTTGCTCCAAAATACAGACATTCCTGGAAGATCGGTTGGAGGTGCATAGGCTTCCATAGGGGTCGTGTTTCGATGTTTTCTTCTAAGAAGGCAAGTCTCAACTCCTCTCGATCCATAGGAAATACCTCTGAATCTACTTGAATACAGGAAAGCCAGTGATTGGAGAAGTAGTCGCTGTTGGGTTCTTCAAAGACGGCAACACCCCCGGTACTTTCAAATTGGTCTTTGTAGAATTGGTGCATCGCTCTACGCTTTTGGATATGCTGTTCCAAAACCTGCATTTGACCTCGTCCGATACCCGCAGTTACGTTGCTCATTCGGTAGTTGTATCCGATATGGCTATGTTGGTAATGTGGCGCATTATCGCGTGCCTGAGTGGCCAGAAAAACTGTTTTTTCTTTGCTCTCAGCGGAAGGGCAAACTAGCGCTCCACCTCCAGAGGTAGTGATGATCTTATTTCCGTTGAATGACAACACCCCAAATTGCCCAAAGGTGCCACAGTGTTGTCCTTTATAGGTGCTTCCCAGCGATTCCGCAGCATCTTCAATAATCGGTATTTGATAGGCTTCCGCAATCCGATGAACGGCCTCTACCTGATAAGGCATACCATACAGATTTACGGCGATGATGGCCTTAACTCTTTTACCCTTAGCCAATCTACTTTTAATGGCTTCTTCTAGACTATCAGGACAAATATTCCAGGTTTCTGGTTCACTATCTACAAAAATAGGTGTGGCACCTTGGTATACAATCGGATTTGCAGAGGCAGAGAAGGTCATGCTCTGACAAATCACTTCATCCCCACTTTCAACGCCTAACATGACTAAAGCAAGATGCAAAGCCGCCGTACCCGCACTGAGGGCGGCCACTTGAACATCACGTTTCAAAAAGGATACTAAATCTTTCTCAAAACCCTCTACATTCGGACCCAGAGGTGCAATCCAGTTGGTGCGAAAGGCCTCTTCTACAAAAACTCTCTCTTGTCCTCCCATATGAGGGGATGACAACCAAATTTTAGTTTTTTTACTCATTGTTCGTCTTTATTATCTT
>CAWUKP010000261.1:0-4127 GCA_963922975.1 uncultured Spongiivirga sp.
TATAGGTGACAGTATAGCTGCGTATGAAACAAAAAGCAGCAACCCCCACAAAGCACCACGCCCGAGTTGTTTCCAAAATTCTTTTTTATGAAACCCAACTCCTGTAAAACCCAATCCCCGCCAGGCGAGCATTGCCCAAACTACCAGAAATAGGAACAATCCAGATAAGGCAGAAACTCCAAAAAATTGATAGAAATTTAAGGGCGGTACTCCGTAGGACAGCGCCTTGAAACCTTCGGATGCGGTAAGCCACCAGATAACCACGATGACTGCTAGGCTGACGAAGAGCGAAATACGTTGTCGCATCCGGCTTACAATTCTAGCGGACTGATGATTTGCACATTGCTAAAGGCGATAGCCCCTCGCACAATTCCGGCGATTTCTTCTTTCAAGGCTTCTGTAATCTGCATTTTAAGCTCGCGCTTGTGATAGATTAAACTAACCTCTCTTGCGGGTGAGGGTTCTGCAAAATAGCGCAGTTGGTCTTTTCCATCGCGACACACATCAATGGTGTGGAGGTAGGGCAGAAGTGTCATACCGAGACCTTCATCCGTGAGTTTGACCAGAGTTTCAAAACTACCGCTTTGCAACTGAAAGCTGCGATCCGAATTTTTATTCGCTTTGCACAAATTCATCACATTCTGTTTAAAGCAATGCCCGTCTTCCAACAGTAGAATATCATCTGGATCGAGATCTTCTACCGCAATTTTAGACTTTTTCAACAGATTATGACCTTGCGGTAAATACGCCACAAAAGGTTCATAGTAAAGAGGGCGTTCTAAAATGTTTTCATCTTCCAAGGGTGTCGCAGCAATAGCGGCATCTAAATGTCCGTCATACAAGTTTTGGATGATCTGTTCCGTTGTCATCTCTTCTACCCTGAGCTGTACTTTTGGATATTTCTTGATGAAATTATTCAAGAACATAGGAAGTAGTGTGGGCATAATGGTTGGGATGATTCCCAGTCGGAACTCTCCGCCAATAAACCCTTTTGCTTGGTCCACAATATCCTGCATTCGGTTGGCTTCACTTACCACGCTTCGCGCTTGCGCCACAATTTCGCGACCTATCTCCGTAAGCTGAATGGGCTTCTTACTCCGATCGAAGATTTGAATATCTAACTCATCCTCAAGCTTTTGAATTTGCATACTAAGAGTAGGCTGCGTTACAAAAGACTTTTCTGCCGCTAGGGTGAAATTCTGATGCTCAGCAACTGCTAGCACATAGTGTAATTGGGTTATGGTCATTTGATTTGTATTGAAGCATTAAAGATATTAAAACTATCAATTTAATCTATGGTGAAGTGACAAAAAATTAGAAATTGATTATAGTTCAAGATCAGAACACTATTGTATTATAGTTGTATTTTATGATTTAAATACACAAAAAAAAGCCGCTTCAAGCGGCTTTTCTGGCTGAAAATCTGGTTGGTTGGTAGCTTACAGCCGAATATTGATGGTCTTGTTTACGTCAGTTACTTGGAATTTGGCATCTATAAATTGCGGTGGTCCAAAGCTCATCTCATTGTTACTCGTACCGTAGCTTTCTTTGGGCATTCCATTGGCTTCAAAGTCCATACGCCCGTTTTCGTTGGCGTCATGCAGCGCTAGAATGGCATAGGTGCCAGCTTCTACATTTTCAAAGACTACCTGCGCCTTGCCATCTTCAATCGTACTTTCTAAGTTTTGAATACCTTGACCTCTCATGAAAGTTTCTTGAGTGTGAAGTGAAAAGACAGCCTTACCCTGATTATTGGTGAAGTTGTCAATGATTACTGTGAGCGTAACTCCTTTAGCCTCCGTTTTTTCTTGTGCGAAAGTGCTGAAGCACATACTTAAAACAAAAAAAGAGGTAAGGATAAGTTTAGCTTGAATTCCGGGTGTTTTGTTGATTGTTTTCATGGTTCAGAAAGTTTACTGTTTATTTTTGATTACGATCCAAAACTCTGATAAACAGTAAAAATTCCCCAACGAAACTCTCTGAGTTGTCGTTTTTAAGCACTGAACCGTAGCTAGAGCAGTCCTCTAGCTTTGATCTCTAGGTATTTATTAATGGTGTCGAGGGTAAGATTTTCGGGAGTGGTTAAAATGGTGTAGATGCCGTACTTCTTTAATTCGTTGACGATCAATCGCTTTTCGAAGGCAAACTTTTCAGCGATCACTTTATCATAAACTTGTTGAACGGTCTCTGCTGGTGATTCAATGAGATCTTTCAGTTCAGTATTTTCAAAAAAGATCACCACCAGCAAATGATTTTTCGCGATTCCACGCAGATACGGAAGCTGCCTTTCCAAACCGTCCATCGTTTCGAAATTGGTGTAGAGCAACAGCAAACTGCGTTGGTTTAAGTTCCGCTTGACTTCTGTATACAGCCTACTGAAATCCGATTCGAAGTAGTCTGTTCGAATGTTGTACAGGGCTTCTAAGATCAAATTCATTTGTGAACTTCTGCGTTCTGCCACCACTAAATCTTCCACTTTTTTGGAGAAGGTGAACAGACCCGCACGGTCTTGTTTTCGCAAGGCAACATTACTAATCACCAATGATGCATTAATGGCATAATCCAATAAACTTAAACTGTCAAAGGGCATGCGCATCACACGTCCCTTGTCGATTATAGAGTATATCGGCTGCGACTTTTCATCCTGGTATTGATTTACCATAAGTTGGTTCTTTTTGGCCGTAGCCTTCCAATTGATAGTTCGGATATCGTCGCCACGTACATACTCCTTGATTTGCTCGAATTCCATTGTATGGCCCAGTTTACGAATCTTCTTGACACCGTATTGATGCAAGTTGTTGCTGATGGCCATCATCTCATACTTTTTCAACTGCATGAACGACGGATAGGTCGGAATCATAGCTTGGTCGGCAAATACAAAGCGTCTGGCCACCAAACCTAAGTATGATTTCAGATAGACATTGAGTTTCCCAAAGGTGTATTCTCCGCGTTCGGTTGGTCGTAGTTGGTATTGTAGTTCGTTTCGAGAACTGGGTGCCAATTTCCGTCGGATTTCAAAATCTCTGATTTGAAATTGCTCCGGAATTTCATCGATAATTGTTATAAAGACGGGAAAGGTGTAAAAATTGTCAATGGCCAGTCTTACTGAGTTTTGGTCGCCATTCGAGAATTTATCAGGTAAAATCCGTTGTGCCTCTAAGCCCTTCCGGGTCAAAAAAACAATCAAAATATCCAGTAGGGTGAACACCACCAAGATAAGCAGCATCAATTTGGCAATGTTGAGGAGATTGGGTACGACAAAACTGAGAATGAATACCGCAATGACACCTAGACAGAGATAGAAGAAACGGTGTTGAATAAAAAAGGGTCGAAAGAATTTTTTCATGCTTGGTGTCGTACCCAAATATAGGATTATTATTCAATACGACTCTTCTCGTTTTCAATGCCGGTTTTGCGTTTACGAGCGGCCTTAATCTCATTACTTCCGAAGTTGTAAGTGAGATTCAAACGCACCTGTCTACTGTCCCATCCACCGCTACCGTCGATAGAAAGAGTACCGAAACGCGTATCTCCCTCCCAAGGTGATGTATACAAGATATCATTGAAGGCCAAGCGCGCCGTGAGCTTGTCATTGAAAAACCTTTTCAGGAAAGCTACATTCAAAGAACCTAGACTTTCTGTTCGGTACGTACCACCCCAAATAGACGGTGAGCTAAACCAGCCTGATACTTCCATTTTGTAACCGCCAGGTAGCGAAAAGGTATTTTGCGCGTAGAGGCTGAGCGTGTTTTGTGCAATGGCCACAAAGTCTTCATTGGTTGCCTCAAAACTACTTCTGAAGGCATTTAAGCTGAAATAGATATTCCACCAATCGTTAAATTTTATCGGGTAGGAAACACCTAAGTTGATGATTCGTTGATTGGCTACGTTTCTAACGTTGATGAAGTTCTGATCATCCCCTACGGCCTCTGTTACTTGGGCAAAAAAGTCTTTGATAAAGCTATAACTAATCGAAGTGGTCAAACGATAATTGTAGGTATGCGAAAGTTTCACATTGTCAGTATACTGAGGCTGAAGGAATGGATTTCCTCTGCGGAAAGAAAGCTCATCAATTTTGTATTCAAAGGGGTTGAGACTTTGATAATTAGGTCTTTGGATACGTCGAC
>CAWUKP010000262.1:0-4111 GCA_963922975.1 uncultured Spongiivirga sp.
GCAACTCCGGCAATATTTCCATTCCCTACTGTTCCGGAAACTGCTGTTGCTAACGCTTGAAAGTGTGAAACTTCACCTTCTTTACTCTCGTCTCTGATCGTATCGCGAATATCACCATCAATTGCTAATTCAGGACTCAGCGATCCATGTCCTTCTACATCGTCGTACTTTCCTCTCACCACGTTAATGGCCGTCCAGAAATATCGAATATTGGGAAAGCCAAAATACAGTGTGAAAAAGGCCGCACTACCTACTAAGAGAATCAAAACGAATGGGGTGCCGAGAATCTCGAAAAAGATGACGTTGCTAAAGAAGTCTGACACAGGTTGGAATGCCTGGTCAATCTTCTGATCAAGTCCAACTTCAGCTTCTGCTTCTTGTGCAAAAGTGAGTATAGGAAATGCAAGGGTAAATAGCGCGAGGAGTCCTTTCTTCATAATGTGATTCGTTAGCGTTAGTTGTTGGTTCAGTTTTTTTGAATGCCGCACAATATCCTAAAAAATACGTGGGTGGTCAAGTTTTGAGCGTTAAAATGGTTCTTTGATAGAAAACAAGCTATTTAAAGTTCGTATCTGCTCAGGCCTTCCTAAGACAATGATTTTACAGGCTTCGGAAAGTATCGTTGAAGCTTCTGGATTCACCACATAGTCTCCTTTTTCTGGTTTGAAGCCAATCACGTTGCAGCCAGTCTTCCTTCTGAGATCTAACTCTAAAATGGTCTTTCCCCAATATTCTGCTGGAAGGTGCGCCATCGAAACTTCTTCAAGATTAATTGAGTTTTCACCTTCCACCGAAAGGTTATCAATGAACTCCACCAAATCTGGCGAAACGAGTAAGGAGGCCATATGATCACCTCCAATTTTGTCGGGCATGACCACATTATCAGCGCCTGCGAACTTTAGCTTCTGAACGGTGCTTTCTTGAGAAGCTCGACTTATGATTCGGACTTTCGGATTTAGTTGGCGAGCCGTCAATACAGAAAAGAGGTTAGCAGAATCTTTAGGAAGCGCCATGATAATAGCAGAAGCCTCTCCAATTCTTGCCTCTAGCAGAACTTCATCTTGATTCGCATCACCGTTCACAAACAAAATTTCGTTCTCATAGCGTTCAATGAGATCCGAATCCCTTTCAATTACCACAAAATCTCTTTTGTGAATCTTTAAACGTTCTGCCGCCTGACGGCCATTACGCCCGTAACCACAGATAATCACGTGGTTATTCATGTCTTGAAGTAGCTTCTTCACCTTCTTTTGTTTTAAGCGTTCAACAGGATTTCTACTAATGATGTATTCTGTGATGACCGATATGGAATAGGTAAACACGATCACGTTGGTAGCAATAAGGCCAATGGCAAACACCTTAGATACAGGATCCAACGGAAATACCTCTCCAAAACCCACCGTAGAAATGGTGATGATGGTCATGTACATGGCGTCTGTCCATCCGTAGCCCGCGATAAAATGGAACCCGAGCACCCCAATAGCCAATACCATGGCTAATAAAGAGAGGGCAACGGCAAATTTTGAGCGGAACAATTTGAACATAAGCTAGAGATCAAAAACTGAACTTCTTTTGGTATATATCAAATCTTTGATGCGCAACCAAAACGCTAAGAAAAGGTACATAGCAAATCCAAATCCTAAGGTCACAAAAGTCAAATAGATAAAGCTGGTACGCACCACCCGCGCACGGACACCAATTCTGTCGGCAATTCGCTGGCAGACTGCAAAACCCCTTTTCTGAGCCGCGTATAATATGTTGTAAGACCATTTCGTCATAAGCATGCAAAATACTAATTTCTACCTAATATCGTTGCCCCCAGTGCACAATGTAAACATCTCTGATGCTCACAATAATTATTCTTTAGTTGTAGGAGCGCCTGACTGTCAAGTGCATTCTTTGCGGTGAGGGTTCGTTCTTTAAATTTTTTGATAATGGAATTACGTTCTGGCGATAATTTCTCCGCAATTTGAAATACTTCAGTATCTGCACTCTTACCCAAAGACTGGAGGTATACAAACTTCACGGGTAAGATGGCATTCAAAATCAACAACTTCTTGAAATTTGAAGTCAAACGCTTTTCGGATGGTGCCGATGTCTTCTGAAAGGTGTAATGGTTTTTCCAAAAGGCGGAGACTTCTATGGTCAATACGGAATTCAATTCACTGAGATGTTGAATATTCATCAATTGGGAAAAAAGCGCTGGCCGCTGGTGGTAGAGTGCTGTCAACTGCGCCAGACGAATTGTTGGAAAGTTCGAAGGCCGAAGCCTACCAAATTTTGGAACTGTTGGGCTCATGGGGAAGAGTCGAAACTTCTGTTGTAAAAACCTATACTCAGCTTGCAACTTGCGATAATAGGATGTTTTGCAAGTGTCTTTTAGCAAGCCTGCCTGTCCGAGAAACAATGCTTCCAATTGAAATGAGTTGGAAGCGACTTTTCGCACCATGGCATACGGAAGCGAAGTGGCCATTTGCAAAAAGGCCTCACCATTTACTTTCAACCCGAAAGCCTTGGCCAGGGCACAGAATAGTACAGCCTCCCAATCCTTTTTATATATATGCAAGAGTTGTCGGACCCACATGGATCGGTTCTCCAAGCGTTCTACAAATAGGCGCTCTTTCCAATTCTGGAGTACGATATCTTTGATCGTTGCTAAGTGACTTTCGCAAGCAATCCACTTCGTAGATTCGTTGGTGAACCAGTTTTGATATTTCGTCAAGGCTTGCTGACTCACAAATTCTGATAAGACCAAAACTGGTATCAAAGAGCCATCGCGTCTGTATACTTCTGCGTCATGTTGCCACACCACGTGAAGTATCACATTGTCATATCGTGCATCTTGATGATGTTGATGCGCAAACCAGTCTGAAGATTTCAGATGCATCTCTACATTGCCAACCCAAAGCTGTTCAGCAATACGTAGTTTGGCATTAAAAAAATCGGGTCCTTGGTCAAAGTTCTGCTGACCGCTGCTGATAATTTGAATAGGTTGGCCACTAGAGGTGTGTAAATCCCGCCAATTGAATTTCTTGAATTTCCACAGGTAATAAAGCACTTCTTCACGCATGGTGAAGTAATGTACGAATTTTATTACTTAATTCAATGAAAAATAATCTATTTATAAAATGTAGTTATGCTACTTCACCTTCCCATTCCATGAAACCGCCCATCAGATTGAAGGCATTTTCAAACCCAAGCTGATTCATGAGCATACAGGCTTGCCCACTTCGGTTGCCAGATCGGCAGTATACATAATAGTTTTTGTCCTTATCTAGGGCACTTACCTCATCAAGAAATCCTTGACCTTTGTAGATGTCTATATGTTTCGCATTGGGGATAATTCCTTCGGCCACCTCTTCGTCGGTACGCACATCTAAGATCACGGCCTGATCGTCCTTAGCCAATTGTTGAGCCCATTGCTTCTGAGTTAAATCCATTTGCAAAAAATTTTGTCAAATTTACAGCTTTCAGCAAACATAGAAATGAAAAAAGCCCGAGCAGGAACTCAGGCTTTTGTACATCTTTTCGCTGTAAACTTATACCTTAATGGAACATCCGATCGCCTTGGTATTCGTCACCTCAATGGGCTTTCCCTCCAGTAAGGCATCCACTGCGTCTTCTACATAGCGCGTTTCTACTGCATCTGCATCTCCATAATTATCATCGATGGCGCCAATGTATTTTACTTGGTACCCCTTGCTGTCTTTTTGCAGAATGTACATGTGCGGGGTGCGCGTAGCTCCGTATTTCGGATATATTTTCTGTCCTTTATCGAATAGGTAAGGAAAGGTGAATCCTTTTTCCTTGGCACGCTTTTTCATGGCATCGAAGCTATCGCCAGGCTTGGCCTCAGGATTATTTGGGTTGATCGCAATTACTGGATAGCCTTTCTCTTTGTACTTCTTATCTAGCGCGATGATGCGATCTTCATAGGCTACCGCGTATGGACAGGTGTTGCATGTAAAGGTGATGATGAATCCCTTCGCGGCTTTAAAATCGGAGAGCGATACCAGCGTTTCATCAACATTCATCATAGAGAAGTCGTCAGCATAGTCGCCCACTTGATAGCCTTTGTCAAACTGATTTGTGAACCCTCCCAGGGCCATCC
>CAWUKP010000263.1:0-4094 GCA_963922975.1 uncultured Spongiivirga sp.
AGAAAGCACCCGCAGCGTCTGCGGGGGCAGTAATGATACCCCAAGATGTATTTCCTGAATTTCCTGCGGAGTTGACCACCAGCATTCCTTTTTCGGCAGCTGTGTTGGCTCCTTTGGAAATAAAGGTGGTAGTACCATTCATATCCGCAGTAGTGTAGTTGTATTTGCTTTCATCAAAGGTGCTATACCCAAGAGAAGTATTGATCACATCTACCCCCAGGCTATCTGCACGTTCCGCCGCTTCCACCCAATAAGAAAGCTCTACGGGAGTTTCGCTGGTGGCATCTTCTGTGCGAAAAAGGTAATACTCGGCATCAGGTGCAGTGCCCACAAATTGATCTTGTACAAAACCAGCCATTGTAGAAAGCACCAAGGTGCCATGACTGTTGTTGGAGGAATTTCCATAATCGGTACTTCGCGCTACAAAGTCATAGCCACCTTTTAAATTTCCTGCGTCGCGGAGCCGTTGAAAGCCACCCATTGTATTCACATTTGGGAAACCTGAGTCCATCACTGCAATGGTAAGACCCATGCCTGTGAAATCTTGCTCGTGCATTCTATGAACGTTTAGCTGCTGTACCTGATTACTGGTATTTCCGTAAGTGAAGGTTACCTGAGTGTCTAATTTCTTGTTGTGCGTAGCGAAACCTTTAGTTCGAGAGTTGTTCAAGCTACGATATGCAAACTCAACACGGTCTACAAATGACAAGTTTTCCAATTGCTGCACGGCGGCTTGTGTTCCGATTACATGCACGCAATTAAACCATTTGGAACGCGCTTTCAATTCAATACCAGTGGTGGACGCAATGGTGGTAACGTACGAAGCTGTTATTGGCACATCGCGTTCATCTATGGGTACGGCGTGACGTGCTTTGCGATCAATGGCCTTTTGCGTAAGAATAATAATAGGGTTTGCCAGTGACTGTGCTACATTTTCTTTATCTGTGAAATAGACCCAGGCGTGCTCTTGCTGAGAGAATCCAAAGAAAGGAATGGCTATTAACAACCAAAGGGGCAACGTTCTCATAACTAATTGCTTTTCTGCAATTTATGAAATTACCCCAGAACCCACTAATTCATCTTCGAGATACCAGGCTACAAATTGTCCTTCTGTGATCGCAGACTGGGCGTTTTCGAAATCTACATATAAACCGCCTTCCACAGCATAAAGTGTAGCGCGTTCCAAAGGTTGTCGATATCGAATGCGCGCGCTGACCTTCATGGTCTCACCCACTTGGAGCACAAGGTCTTCCCGAACCCAATGCACTTCATCCTGACGCACAAAAAGCGTGTTGCGATAGAGTCCAGGATGGTCTTTTCCCTGTCCTGTATAGATTACATTTTCGCTTACGTCGGTTTCAATGACGAACAAAGGCTCTGGAGTGCCACCCACGGCCAGACCTTTGCGCTGGCCTTTAGTAAAGTAATGTGCTCCTTGGTGATGGCCCACTACCACACCATCAGAAGGGTGGTATGTTGGTTTTTGAGCTCGATACGCTAAGCGTTGAATCGTATCTTCGAATTCTGGAGTTTCGGCATGGAAAACGGATGAGCTCTCTGGAATTTCAACAATAACACCATCTTTTGGTTTCAACTGCTGTTGAAGAAAATCAGGCAAGCGCACCTTTCCAATGAAACACAAGCCTTGTGAATCTCGTTTTTCTGCGGTGATCAATCCTTGTTGAGACGCTATTTGACGTACTTCCGGTTTAGTCAATTCCCCAATTGGGAAAAGTGCCTTGGATAATTGTTCTTGCGATAGCTGACAAAGAAAATAGGATTGATCTTTATTACCATCTACGCCAGCAAGCAAGTGATGCACTTCCTTACCATCAATCACAGTGGTACTTTTTCGGCAGTAATGACCCGTAGCCACATAATCTGCACCTAGGTCTAATGCAATCTTTAGAAAGACGTCAAACTTGATCTCGCGGTTGCAGAGTACATCAGGATTGGGCGTACGCCCTTTTTCGTATTCGTTGAACATATAGTCAACGATGCGCTCCTTATATTCCTCGCTTAAGTCTACCGTTTGAAAAGGAATGCC
Organism: uncultured Spongiivirga sp.; assembly: GCA_963922975.1. Lineage (GTDB taxonomy): Bacteria > Bacteroidota > Bacteroidia > Flavobacteriales > Flavobacteriaceae > JANQRC01. The sequence continues at coordinate 2,048 of CAWUKP010000263.1, forward strand.
TAAACGCTCTGCCACTAGCATGGCGTCGTTGCTATCTTCCAACCAAGGACATTCATTGGAAATGGTCACAGAATCATCGTGCCAGTTCTTCATGAAGAGACCAATGACCTCATAGCCTTGTTCTTTCAGAAGATAGGCCGCCACACTACTGTCGACGCCTCCAGACAAACCAACAATTACTCTTTTCATGCGCAAAAATTCTGTGCAAAATTACGACAATTTCTACGCTTGGTCGCGAATTGGATGCAGCCTTACTGCTTCTTCTTATATTTTGGATTCTTGATGGGCGAAAAGTTCCTTTCCTCGATGAGTTTTCCTTCTTTGTAGTATTTCCATACGCCCACTTTCTTGTCCTTCACATAACGTCCTTCTCGAACGACGTTTCCTTGTGCATCATAATACTTCACCTCTCCATGCATCAACCCATTTTGGTAATTGAACTCCCCAGACTTTTGGCCATTTTGGTAAAACATTATAGAAGGGCCGTCTAGCTTTCCGTTGAGATAGTTCATTTCTTCAAGGAGCTGACCGTCGGCGTAAAAAGATTTATAGACGCCATGAAGTTGTCCGTTCTTATAGGTCTCGACATTCATGGGTACTTTCGAATTTTTATGAAAATAGGTCCACTGCCCCACTCGAAGTGTATCACGCATCATACCATGACTTATCACTTGACCATTCGAAGAAAAGTAGGTGACATTCACGGTACCATCTCCCTGAAATTCTTTCGTAGCCGCCACAGAGTTCTTTCGATCGTTTGTATAAAAGGTGAATGTACCCACCTCCTGACCGTGCTCGAACTGCCCTTGATAGCGCAGGTTTTCGGAGTTCTTATACTTCTTTTTCCAGCTTCCGTGTCTTTTACCTTCACTGTCAAATCCATTAACAGATTCTTGGCCGTATATAGGAAAGAGAGTAAACGTTAAAATAATGATAAAGTAACGCGTTTTAGGTTTCATTAGCTTTTTCTGTTTAATCTTTTAGTATATTTGTTAAACAAAACTCAAAAATTATTTATGATGAAAACAATTTCCAAGTTAACAAACTTAGTATTGATTGCCTTACTCTTTTCGGTGTCTATTGCTTGTAGCGATGACGACGATGGAAATGGAGGTCAGCAAACTGGACCAACCATCACTGATCTTGCGGTTTCTAATGCTAATTTAACCACATTGGTTTCAGCACTTCAACGTGTAGGCCTTGACGCCACACTTGATGGAGCTGGATCTTTTACCGTCTTTGCTCCTACTAACGCAGCCTTCGATCAATTGTTGCAAGATTTAGGAGCCACAAGCCTAGATGATATTGATGACACTACGCTGACGGCGGTTCTTTTAAACCACGTTGTGGCGGGTGAATTCTTTTCCAACCAACTCACCTCTGGTTATGTAAGTACACAATCGCCTAATGGACCTGGCGGACAAAATTTGAGCTTGTACATCGACACCTCGTCTGGGGTTTCCTTAAATGGCATTTCTGATGTAGACTTAGATTTGGCTGACCTAGATGCTTCAAACGGTGTTGTACACGTTGTGGATGCAGTGATCACTTTGCCAAACATTGTAGATCATGCTGTTGCAAACGGTAATCTAAGCGATTTGGTGGGGTTACTTACTGCCAACGGGAATACTACATTTACGGATCTGTTGAGCGACGATATGACAGATTTTACGGTGTTCGCGCCTATCAATTCAGCATTCCAGTCATTCACCAATCCTAATGATAACGATATCGCCGCTGTATTGTCAAATCACGTTATTGTAGGTCAAGCTGCTTTTTCAACAGGTTTGAGTAATTCATATGTGCCAACTGCCGCTGAATATGCGGAAGGTATCAACTTAAGCTTGTATATCAATACTGACGATGGCGTGACACTTAACGGTACAAGTAATGTTGCGATAGCTGATATCGTAGCTACCAATGGCGTTATTCACGCCGTGGATGCAGTAATTGATTTGCCAACGATTGTAGATTTCGCTTTGGCCAATCCTGCGCTAAGTAACTTAGTAGCCGCTTTGCAATCTGCAGATTCTCAAGATCCATCACC
>CAWUKP010000264.1:0-4092 GCA_963922975.1 uncultured Spongiivirga sp.
ATTAGGGGTCAGCCATTTTGGTGTGATCGATACTGGGAGCACTCCTGATGGAAGCGACGGTGATGGTGCTGTTGCGCTCTACGATTTTGACGATGCCACGGGAGTTGTAAGCAACGAAATTCTACTTCGACAATCTGGAAGCCCGTATGGTGTAGAATTTTCGCCCAACGGCACAAAGATGTATGCTACTTTAGGTGCTTTACCCAATGGCGGAGGCACCAACTTTTTACTCCAATACGATCTTCAGGCCGCTGATATCGCCGCTTCCGAATTTATTGTAGATCAATCAGATATTTTTTCCGCAGGTGCCTTGCAATTGGGCCCGGATGGAAGAATCTACAGAGCACTTGTTCAATTCGTAAATGGCGGAGGTTTCGCCAATGATAACTACTTAGGAATCATCAACAATCCTGAAGATTTGGGACCCGCTGTAACGTATAATGCCCAAGGGGTGTTGGTAGATGTTGACGGGCAACGCGGCGTCCGAATTGGCTTACCCCCATTTATCCAGTCGATTTTTAGCACTATTGATATCATTCAAAACGACATCAGCACTACCTCTTTATCGCTTTGCGAAGGAGATAGTTATCGCTTGGAATATGAATTCATAGCAGGAGCTACCTACACCTGGAGTATTGATGGCGTGGTGCAGGCCTTGCCACCAGATCAGAATTTTTATGACCTAACGAATGTGACAGTTGCTGATGCAGGCACTTATGAACTAGAAGTAGACCTCAACAACGGAGACTGCCCTTTGGAAGGAATTGCTGTGGTCATGGTTACGCCTATTCCTCAAGCTAATGACAGTTCATTACAACAGTGCGATTTAGATCCGAATGCATTTGACGATGGTATTTCCACTTTCAACTTGAATCAAGCTTATGACGACATTACTGGCAACACGCCTGGTTTGGATCTAGTGTTCTATGAAGACGCTGCTGCCTTGGCTGCAGACACGCCAATCGCTGATCCTTCGGCCTATCGGAATACAGTTGCCTTTAACCAAACCATTTTGGTTCAGGTGGTTGAGCCTATTTCGCAATGTGCTGCCATCGCGAATCTCGATCTCATTGTTCAAGCCCTTCCTGTGAATATTCCAAATACTGGACCCTATTTTGCCTGCGATAATGATCCGGACGATGGTATCCTTGAAGGTACCTTTGACCTTGAAAATATTCGAAATACGGACTTCGCTCTTTTTGACACTGAGTTCTATCGCACAATCGAAGATGCCTTGACTGAAACCAATCCAGTGAGTGGCGATTTTACCACGGAGAATATCATTTTGTACGCACGAGCCGAAACGAATAACCAATGCGAGGCCATAGATGTGATTCAATTTTTCATTGATCCTTTACCTGTAGCAGAAATTGATGACACCTTTATTCTTTGCCTGAACGATCCACCACTGACCATTGAAGCGGAAGATGGTTTTCAAGGCTACCGCTGGTATCAGGTAACAGGTGGTTCCTTGAATCAAATTTCAAATCAGCAAACCGCGGATATCTTCACCCCGGGCACCTACCGCCTTGAGGTGATACGAGGATACAACAGTTTTGGTATCAATCGTTCCTGCTCTGATTTTAAAGACTTTGAAGTGCTGCCCTCCAATATTGCCACCTTTATTGACTTTGAGATTCAAGACATTTCCTCAGAAAACAATATTGTAACCATTCTGGTTGAAGGTGAGGGTGATTACGAATACGCCATCTACAACGACTTCGGTCCATATCAAGACAGCAATGTATTTGAAAACGTACCTCCAGGCTTCATTGACTTTTATGTGCGTGATAAAAACGGATGTGGCGTAGTCGGAGCATTTACTGCTGCAGTGATTGGCTATCCGAAGTATTTCACCCCAAATGGAGATTCGTACAACGATTTTTGGCAAATTCGAGGCATTACCAGTATGACCGGCGACCAAGCGCGAATTTTCATTTTTGACCGCTACGGGAAGTTATTGAAACAGCTAGATCCGTTTGGTCTGGGCTGGAATGGCACCTTCAATAACAAAGAGATGCCCGCGGATGACTACTGGTTTACAGTTCAACTTTTGGACGGCCGGGAGTTTAAAGGCCATTTCACCTTGAAGCGGTAATCACACAAATATTCTTATTTTTAACATACTGAAAAGCAAAGCTTTGCGTTATACTGTAAAGCTTAACCAGCTAGTAACCACCCTTGAAAAACCTACTTACCATCCTCCTCTCAGTTATTGTGGGGCCATTTTGCCTAGCGCAAGGTGAAGCCTCCCACTGGTATTTTGGCCGTAACGCAGGTATTTTTTTCGATCCAGTCACTGGAAATCCTACCGCATTGACAGACGGAGCGTTGAACACCAGAGAAGGGTGTGCGTCTATTTCTGATGCTTCGGGAAATTTGCTTTTTTACACAGACGGGAGAACGGTTTGGGATCGCAATCACCGAACGATGCCTGGAGGACGATTTGTACCAGGTGACGCCACGCTAAACACCGAGTTGTTTGGAGACCCTTCGAGCTCACAGTCGGCCATTATTGTCCCGAATCCAAATGATCCCAACATTTACTACATTTTTACAGTTGATGAACCTCATCATCAGAATGCACAAGCCTTTCCCAGTCAATTTACAGGAACCTATGACACCGCCGAGGTATCGGGAACTGTTCCGTTGGAGGATGACGGCTTTAATAATGGATTGAATTTTTCCATTGTCGATCTTTCGGTAACGGGCACACTCCCCAACGGCGACACTACCGTTGGCGATGTCGTTTCTAGAAACAATCCATTAACCACCTACGGTAGTGCCGATCCCGAAGAGATCAAATACAAGTGTGCGGAAAAGATCACAGCCGTTCGACACGGAAGCATTAATGGATTTTGGGTGGTAACGCACTTCCTAGATACATTCTATGCGTTCTTAGTAGACGGTGGTGGTGTGAATACAACACCACAGGTTTCAGGTTCAGATTTAATTCAATACCAGGGTTATCGCGAAAATGGTGCTGGCTATCTCAAAGCCTCTCCAGATGGCCGATGGATTGCCGCAGCACACTCTTCAGACACCAATAATGGTAGTTTCGCAGATCCTGGTAAGCTGTATCTATACGCTTTTGACAATACCACTGGCCAGCTTTCCAATGAAATTCTTCTGAATGAAGAGTCTGCTTATGGTGTGGAATTTTCACCCAGTAGTAATATCCTATACGCCTCGGTTCTTGGTGGTGAAATCTATCAATATGACCTCCTACAGCCTGCTGCTCAGATTCGCAACTCGCAATTCGAAATTGCAAGGCAATCGAACGTTGGGGCCTTGCAACTAGCCATTGACCGGCGTATCTATGTAACGCGCCTAAGCGTAACCAATACCACTGAATTATCGACCATCAATCAACCGGATAACTTGGGTGCAGCCGCCGACTGGCAATCAGGTTCATTCTCACTTAATGGGCGACAAACCAGTTATGGCCTGCCACCATTCATTGTATCGTTCTTTATTCAAGCCACCATTGAGATTGCTGGTACTTGTCAAAACAGTCCAACTACCTTTACACTCAATTCTTCAGATCCGATTGACAATGTGAATTGGACCTTCACAAATCTCGATACCAATCAAGTAGTTTTTACGTCAACAGATCTTTCGCCCACCTTCACTTTTACCACACCCGGAAACTATGAAGCTGCCGCAGAAGTAACGAGTGGAGGCTCCACACAAACCTTTCGTCAGAACTTTGTGATATACGAGACGCCTATGCCTGCAACACCGGATCCTTATGAACTTTGTGATACGGGAAATGACGGAGTCGAAATATTCATGCTAGACACGGTGATCACGCCGCAATTAGGCGTTGATGCAGCGGTTTTTGAGGTAACCTATCACACGTCACCAACAAGAGATGCGACAGATCAAATTGCCAATCCGGACAATTATGCGAATACATCCGACCCCCAGACGATCTATGTGAAGGTGGTAAACAGAAGCAATACCGATTGCCAAGATAATTCTGTGGAGTTTGAAATCTCTCTCACTACCCTTCCTTTGCCTATTGACCCCCCAGAACCCTATGTGGTTTGTGAAACGGTTGCGGGTTCAGGTTTGGGTGACTTCGACTTA
>CAWUKP010000265.1:0-4078 GCA_963922975.1 uncultured Spongiivirga sp.
CGGATTCCACACATCGATAAATCCTATATCCTTTCGCTCCGCGAATCGCGCCAAAAGAAGATTAAAACGCTTATAGCTTTTTTTCTTTCCCCATCTAGCAACACTAGGTTTGGCAGCAATAAAATAGATAGCTGTCTGTGGAAGTACTCGCTTCAATTTTCGAAAGAGACGTTTGGCATGTCGATACGTCTTTCTGGCAGATTTTCCATTGAAAATATCATTATCACCTTCATAAATGAACACTTTTTTAGGTCGAAAAGAGACCACTAGCTGATCCATAAAGAAAAGCAGATCTGAAAACTCCGAACCTCCAAAACCTGTATTGACAATATGAGCAGGCGAGGTGAGATCTTCTTGAATGCTGGTCCACATTCGAATGCTGGAACTGCCTGTAAATACATGGACATCCCTATTTTCTGAAAAAGAGCGGTGGTTCAGAAGTATAGTATCTACTTCATTAGCAAAACGTGTTGGATTTTGCGCAGAAAGCACAAAAAGTGTGCATAAATAAAGTAGCAGGGTTGAAAAAAGAGGAAGTTTACGATGCTTTTTCATGTTTTCAAAAATAAGGACTTCTAAGCATACCCGAGCCACATGCGCACTTTTCATTTTTCCAAATACATCATAAAATGCCGCATAAATTATGAAGGCTATCTGCGAACAATTTGTATCTTTACACCCCGTAACACAGACTCCCAAAATGGCACAAACCAAGTATATTTTCGTTACGGGCGGAGTAACTTCCTCATTAGGAAAAGGCATCATCGCCGCTTCTCTTGCTAAGCTCCTTCAGGCAAGAGGGTATAAGGTAACCATCCAAAAATTTGATCCGTACATCAACGTAGATCCAGGAACGCTGAACCCTTATGAGCACGGCGAATGTTATGTAACAGACGATGGGGCTGAAACGGATCTTGACCTCGGGCATTATGAACGTTTTCTAAATGTACCTACGTCCCAAGCGAACAACGTTACTACGGGAAGAATTTACCAGAGTGTCATTGAAAAAGAGCGTCGCGGCGATTTTTTAGGAAAGACCGTGCAGGTAATTCCTCATATTACCAATGAGATCAAAGAGCGTGTGCAACTTCTGGGGAATTCAGGACAGTATGATATTGTCATCACCGAAATTGGTGGTACGGTGGGTGATATTGAATCCCTTCCGTACATCGAAGCGGTACGTCAGTTGCTATGGGAACTCGGTGATGAGAATGGCATTGTGATTCACCTGACCTTGGTACCGTATTTGTCGGCCGCCGGTGAGTTGAAAACAAAGCCTACCCAACACTCGGTGAAAACCTTGATGGAAAGTGGAATCATGGCAGATATTTTGGTGTGTCGAACCGAGCACGAACTCTCAGAGGAATTGCGACATAAGTTGGCTTTGTTCTGCAATGTAAAGCGCCAAGCTGTCATCCAATCTATAGACGCATCCACAATTTACGATGTACCAAATTTAATGCTGCAAGAAGGCTTAGACCGAGTCGCTTTAGAGAAACTAGGACTAGAAATAGACGATAAACCAGAATTGGACACTTGGAATCAATTCATCAAGCGCCTCAAAAACCCAAAAGGACAGGTTACTATTGGTTTAGTGGGGAAATATGTTGAACTACAAGACTCCTATAAGTCGATTTTAGAGTCCTTTATTCATGCCGGAGCGGCCAATGAAGTGAAGGTAGAAGTAAAAAGCATTCACTCTGAATATTTGACACCTTCTACGGTGGAAGCCCAATTAGAAGGCCTGGATGCGGTACTCGTAGCACCTGGTTTTGGTGAACGCGGTATCGAAGGAAAAATCGAAGCCATTCGCCATGTGCGCGAGAAGGGTATTCCGTTTTTAGGAATTTGCCTGGGGATGCAAATGGCCGTTATCGAATATGCTCGAAATGTGTTGGGACTTGCTGAGGCCAATTCTACAGAGATGAATCCGGATACCCCGCATCCTGTGATTGATCTCATGGAAGATCAAAAAACCATCACCAACATGGGGGGCACCATGCGCCTAGGTGCGTGGCAGTGCGCGCTGGCTAAAGATAGCATTGCCAGTGAGGTGTATCATCATGCCGAGATGATCTCGGAACGTCACCGTCATCGTTACGAATTCAACGATTCGTATTTAGAACAACTCGTTTCTGCGGGTTTGAAGGCAACAGGGGTGAACCCAGATACGAATTTGGTTGAGATTATCGAGATTCCTTCTCATCCGTGGTTTGTAGGGGTGCAATATCATCCTGAATACAAAAGTACGGTAGACAATCCGCATCCACTCTTTGTGGCTTTCGTAAAGGCAGCCATTGTTCATGCCGAAAAGAAAAGCGCCACTTTGGCATAAGTTGTATCTTTGGGCGCTTTTTTGTTGAAACAATTTCACAGAAATCACGTCATACACGTGACCCTTTTTATACTATAAATGGAAGAAAAGAAATTTGACCCCTTTCAATTGATAGGATTTGTCTTGATCGCTGGAATTCTGACTTGGATGTTCTACAACAATTCAGTGGAGCAGCAGAATGCCGAACAAGAACAAACCACAGAAACAGTTCAGACCACCACAGATGCTACAGACAGCTCGGACGCTCAAGAAGCTACGGAGGAAGCCATTACAGTCATTCCCGATTCTTTAAAGAATATCGAATTACAGCGCAAACTAGGCGCTTTCGCCTATTCTGCTGCGCAAACAGCGCAAGAGGAAAAAACCATTGTGCTGGAAAATGATCAAATCAAACTTGGCGTTAGTAATAAGGGCGGTCAGATTACAGAGGTACTCCTCAAAGAATACGTAGATCATTTGGGGGCTCCTTTGTACTTGATTCAGGAGGATAACAACCGCTTCAATATTAGTTTTTCTACTTCTGATAATCACAGTTTAAATACCCAAGATCTTTATTTTGAACCCTCGTTGTCCAATGATGGCGATGCACAAGTTCTTTCTTTGAAGTTGAAGACAAGTGCGAATACCTTTTTAGAGTATCGCTATGCGCTGGCTCCAGATTCTTACATGGTTGATTTTGTGGTACGCTCGCAAGGTTTGAGCGGTACGTTCGATTCCAGCAAGGAAGCGCAGATGAATTGGTGGCACCAAGGATTGCGTCGTGAAAAGAGTGTTACTTATGAGAATCGCTACACACGCCTTACCTACGAATACGAAGATGAAAAAGTAAGTAAGTTAGGCGCTACAGGCGAAGACGACGAAGAAGAAAAGGACGTGAGCTGGTTGTCGTATCGCCAACACTTTTTTAGTGCCATTCTGCTTACCGATACACCATTTAAGACTGCTACTCTTACCTCTAATGATTTAGTGGAAGAAGAAGGCAAGGAAGTAGCCTATACCAAGGAATACGAGGCAAAAATTCCTTTAGAATACGCAGGCGGAGAGTTGAACTACACCATGGATTACTATTTTGGCCCCACTGATTTTAAAATCATGAAAGCTTACGATCGTGGTATCGAAGACTCAATTCCATTTGGTTGGGGCATCTTTGGCTGGATCAATAAGTACATTTTTACGCCACTTTTTGGCTTCCTCAGTGGTTTCTTACCCTACGGAATTGCCATTATCATCATGACCATTGTAGTGCGCATTGTGCTTTCGCCTGTATTGTATAAATCCTACCTTTCTCAAGCGAAAATGAAGGTGTTGAAACCCGAGATTTCGGAGATCAACGAAAAGTTTAAGGACGACCCGATGAAGCGTCAACAAGCGACTATGAAACTATGGAATAAAGCAGGGGTGAGCCCGATGAGTGGCTGTGTTCCGGCTTTACTGCAGATGCCCGTTTTCTATGCTTTATTTATGTTCTTCCCAACGGCTTTCTCTTTGAGGCAAAAGAACTTTTTATGGGCAGAAGACTTATCATCATACGATACCATTGCAGAATTGCCATTCAATATTCCATTTTACGGGGATCACGTCAGTTTGTTTCCAATTTTGGCTTCGATCGCCATCTTCTTCTACATGATGATGACTACAGGGCAGCAGATGCAAGCACAACAGCAACCTGGTATGCCGAATATGAAATTCATCATGTATCTTTCTCCCGTAATCATGTTGGTGTTCTTCAACAACTACGCTAGT
>CAWUKP010000266.1:0-4041 GCA_963922975.1 uncultured Spongiivirga sp.
AACAACTAACGATAAACTATAAATTATGTCACAATACAAAACTGCCGCTAGAGATAGAGTTCCAGCCCTACAAAAAGCAGCATTTGGAGCTGGACACCTTATCAACAATTTGATCCCAGGAATTCTAGGGGTTTTTGTCGTCATTTTGAAGTCGAACGAAGGGTTTGCCATGAACACCATTTTGGCGGGTCTCATTGTAGGGGTTCCGCGTTTGTTCGATGCGATTACAGATCCTGTGATGGGTTATATTTCGGATAACACCAGTTCAAAGTTTGGTCGAAGACGCCCCTATATTTTTATGGGAGCCTTGCTGTCTGGTATCATCTTCACGGTTTTGTGGCAGGTACATGATACCAACCCCGAAATGTATAACTTTTGGTATCTCCTCATTTTTTCCATTCTCTTAATTTTCGGAAATACGATTTTTTCTACTCCCTTGATTGCTTTGGGGTACGAAATGACCTCTGATTACAACGAACGAACGCGTCTTATGAGCTTTGCCAACACCATCGGACAAATTGCATGGATGCTCGTTCCCTTTCTCTATGTGCTTATTCCTGATAAAGACATCTTTGCCACTCAGCCTGAAGGCGTGCGAAAAATAGCCTTAATTGCCGGTGGTGTTATTATCGTACTAGGCATTTTACCTGCTATATTCTGTCGAGGTATCGATGCCAGTAAGATGGAAGGTAGAGAAGAAATTACCTTTAAAAGTGTATTTAATAGCATGGGGAAAATTTTCCAAGGCATTAAACTGGTCCTAAAAAATAAACCCTTTGTGAAACTTTGCTTGGCCACGTTCCTTGTATTTAATGGTTTTCAAATTGTGGCCGAATTTGGCGTGTTCATTATCAATTTTTACATGTTTGATGGTGATTGGGGCGCTTCAAAATGGTGGGTTGCCCTCTTCCCTGCGGTAACTGCTGCGTACACGGCCTTTATCGCTATTCCTATCATTAATTGGATGGCAGGCAAATGGGGGAAACGCCGAGCGTTTATCTACGCCACCTTAATTTCGGTAATTGGTTATATTTTAAAGTGGTGGGGCTTTGATCCTGATAATTATTATATGGTTTTCGTTCCGATTCCATTGATGGCTTTCGGTATGGGATGTTTGTTTACCTTGATGATGAGTATGACAGCCGATGTTTGCGATCTTGATGAATTGGAAAATGGTATGCCTAGAAAAGAGGGAACCTTTGGCGCCATCTACTGGTGGATGATTAAGGTTGGTCAAGGAATTGCGCTCGTATTTTCGGGTATTATTTTAAGTGTTCTCGGCTATGATCCGAAGGCTTCCACGCAAACGGCAGAAGCATTGACGGGCATGCGTATTACAGATATTGCATTGCCGGTCATTACCGCCCTTCTTGCGATCTGGGTGATGCGGAATTACAGCTTGAATGAAGAAAGAGCCCGACAAATCAAAGAAGAGCTTGTGGCACGAAGGGGAGAACTCTGATAGCGCCTAATTTGTGTAATTTAGAAGAAAGAAAAATGTCATCTAGTAGCCACCACCATCAACCCCTGCCCATCAGAGGGTATAACTTCTCGGGAATGACCGAGGCCGAGATTCGTAAATTATATCTCGAAATTCTAGCCCAAGGCATGCACGGCCTTTGCTTTAGTGCGTATGCCGAAGGACAAAAACCTGGTATCATCCTTCCCGAAGCACAAATTCAACGGCGTCTAGAAATGATGAAGCCACTCACGCAATGGACGCGCTCCTTTTCGTGTACCGAAGGCCATGAACACATTCCAGCTATCGCCAAAAAACTGGGTATCAAGACCATGGTAGGTGCAGAATTAGGCAAAGACAAAGACAAAAACGAAAAAGAAGTACAAGGACTCATAGAACTAGCCAACGCAGGACATGTAGATATTGCCGCTGTGGGTAACGAAGTCTTATTGCGAGGAGATCTAACCGTCGATGAAATCTTGGCACACATGGCCAAGGTAAAAGCGTCAATACCCTCGCATATCCCAGTCAGCTATGTAGATGCCTACTTTGAGTTTAACGTATATCCGCAACTTGCGGAAGCTTGTGATGTACTGCTGATCAATTGCTATCCGTTCTGGGAAGGTTGTCATATTGACTATTCGCTGCCTTACTTCAAGAATATGTACTATCAGGCGATAGCAGCGGCCAAAGGCAAGAAAGTCATCGTTTCTGAAACAGGCTGGCCAAGTCAAGGAAGCAGCACTGGCGATTCACACCCCAACGCGATCAATTTCATGAAGTATTTCATCAATGCTCAATTGTGGTCTAAGCAAGATCAGATTGAAATGCTCTATTTCACTTCTTTTGATGAGTCATGGAAAATAGATGCTGAAGGCGATGTAGGTGCGTTTTGGGGTATTTGGGATAAGCACGAACAACCCAAATTCTAAATCGCCAGAATATATTCTACCAAGCTTTCTTCGTGGGGTAAATTGATCTTTTTGCGCAGGCGATAGCGTTTGATTTCGACACTGCGCGGTGTGATATTCAGCAGCGGAGCAATTTCTTTGGAAGACAGGTTCAAACGCAGATATGCACACAAACGCAAGTCGTTGGGTGTTAGGCCGGGATGTAGCTCTTTGACTTTCTTCAAAAAGTCTTTATCCGCATTATTAAAGGCTTCTCGGAAGAAATTCCAGTTGTCTTCTTCGTTGATATTCTTCTCGATGACCTTTACTACGGAGGCAATGTTTTTGCCGGGTTCCCCATTTTTGGTAAGATCTTCCTTAATTTTCACCAACAACTCATTCTTGTTGATCATATTCATGGTGATGGCAGCCAATTCGCGCCCTTTACTCGCCACATCCTGACTCAACTGCTGATTTTTCAATTGCATAATGTCTTGTTCGGCCTTCAAATGCTGAATAGACATCTTTCGTTCGTTTTCCATGATCAATTTAGCGCGTTGTCGATCATGTGAACGTTGATACAATCGATGTACTAGGTAAATCGTCCCTAAGAAAAGGAGTCCATAAATAACTAGGGCTAGGTATGACAAATACCAGGGCTTTTGAATCACAAACGCCTGTCTGATGACTTCCGAAGAGGCTTGGTTACCAATGGCCCGTGCTTCCAAGGTGTAGTCTCCATGAGGCAGGTTGTGGAAACGTGCAAGAGGTATATCAGTAGCTTCGCTCCATTCATCGTAGAGACCGAGTAATCGATACTGATACCTAATCGCCTCAAAACGCTGATACGAAGGCACTCCGAAGGAGAACTCCAAATTATTCTGTTTTGCATGAAGCGTGAGTTCACTGTCAAGTGAAACCGTTTGCTTTTGCTCCAAATTCTCGCCTACCGCTACACCTTCAATAAAAAATGGTAGCGCGGAGGCTTCTACCTTTTCAAAATCTACCTTGAAATAGCCGTCCTTCACACCAAAAAGATATTGTTCATTGCCCAGAGCAAGCACATTTTCATATCCCGTCAACGGCTTTTGAAAATCGTCTACCAAGGCCACAAACTTCACGAGAGGCTCGTTAGAAAGCTTCCCCTCAGAAATTTTTAACATCCCTTGAGCCACAAAAAGCCATGCATTTCCTAAGTCATCTACCTCCACATTACCAGAATTGTATTCGAAGTTCAGCAAAGCTTCGCTCAAAAGACTGTCCTTTTGAAATTGGCGGGCTTCGGAATCTAGCAATTGATATACGCCATCATTGCGCACATATAGGAGTCGACCCCGATGCTTGACCACACTTGCGTGTTTGCCTCGTTCCAGCTCTTCACGCTTTACTACACTCGTAGCTTTGGTTAAATTTTCGTTTAACTCAACTTCAAAAACCCCTTTGTACTCATGGCTTACAAAGACGCTGCGTGCACCGTTAAATTCAAAATGTTTTGCAGAATTATTGAACCCTTCAATCGCATGGGCATACCTCCATGTATTCCCTTCTTTTTGCAATACGTGTAGGCCGTTGTAATTGCCTTGCACGACAAGGTTCGGTTTGTCAGGCACTTGCCGAATGGCCCATGTTCCTTCAATAGTAGAAACTTTTTGGCCACCAGTTTCTTCGATGATAAAGGTACCTGTGTGATGA
>CAWUKP010000267.1:0-4028 GCA_963922975.1 uncultured Spongiivirga sp.
GGAGAAAGTGCAATAAGTAAGGCAGCTACAGTGCCTATAAAAATACTTCTCCTAATTCCTTTTTTAGAATTAGTCCTGCTCGTATTCCGTGATATCGTCGTTGTCGACTCCGATTTCGATGGGGTTGTCATATAGGTTTTCGTCTTCTGCTGCACTATCATTGTTACAAGATGCTAAAACGAATGAACCAAATACTACTAATACAAATGCGAAGAAAAATTTTCTAGTCTTCATTTTTTGAGGTTTAGGGGTTAATAATCACCACAAACCTACGGCAAAATAACTTCCTAGAAATGAATACTTTCGTTGTATATTTGTTAGATTATACTGGGCTCAACGCAAAGTAAAGATAGAAATTTATGGGAGAGTTGTAGCAAGTTACGGAAAAAAATAAACTAACTACTTCTTTTAGAAATATTTAAGATTTTAAGCGATCTTTCAGTGTCAGTTTTTGCCACTATCGTAATGGTGGAAAATTCTTCCGGCACCAAATCTTCAATCACCTCCGGCCATTCGATATAGCAAGTGTTTCCGCCGTATAAGTAGTCTTCCAGCCCTAAATCTAAGGCCTCCGCTTCGCTGTTGATGCGGTACAAATCTAAGTGATAAATGATGCCTTTTGTGGTTTCGTATTCATTCACCAACGAAAAGGTCGGACTGCTTGTTTCTTCCTCGCCTCCTTGAATTTTGATCAACTCTTTGATGAAAGTTGTCTTTCCAGTTCCCAAATTTCCGTAAAACAAAACCACAGAATGAAGCTGTTTCACAACATTCTTGGCAACTTCTTCGATCTCCGAAATATCATAGGTGATTTCCATCTGCACCATTTGCGGCAAAAATACGTCTACTTCGGTGATAGCACAACAAACGGAATGATCATTTCCTCCAACGAAACTCCACCGTGCTGGTAGGTATTTCTGTAATAACTCACATAGTGATTGTAGTTATTTGGATAGGCAAAGAAGTAATCATTCTTCGCAAAAATGAAGGAACTACTCATATTGATCGCAGGCAAGTGAAAGTCTTTGGGGTTGGTGGCTGCCAAAACCTCTTTATCCTCATAGGTCAAACTACGCCCTGTTTTGTATCGAAGGTTCAAACTAGTGTCGCGATCGCCAATCACTTTTGAGGGGTGCTTGACATTGATGGTACCGTGATCGGTAGTCAGTATCAGTTTGAAGCCCATATTTTGTGCTTGCTGAATGATGTCTAAAAGCGGACTGTTTTTAAACCAACTCTGTGTCAAACTTCGATAGGCCTTATCCGTACTGGCCAACTCCTTGATGACCTCCATGTCTGTTTTGGCATGCGAGATCATATCTACAAAATTGTACACAATGGTGGTCAACTGATTGTCTTTTTGCGATTTGAAGTTCTCCGCCAATTTCTTTCCATTTCGCAGATTTGAAATCTTGTGGTATTGGTGCTTGATGTTCACCCCAAAACGTTTCAGTTGGGCTTCTAAAAACTGCGCTTCAAATAAATTCTTGCCGCCTTCATCGGTGTCATTTTTCCACCAATCGGGGTGCAGTTTTTCCATGTCCACAGGCGTCAGCCCAGAAAAAATGGCGTTTCGTGCATACTGTGTTGCCGTAGGAAGGATGCTGATGAAGGCTTCTTCTTTTTCTTTTTTATAATGATTCGTCAAAATGGGCTCAAAGGCTTTCCACTGATCATACCTTAAATTGTCAATCACTACCCAAAGCACAGGTGTTTCCCCTAATTCTGGTAAAACGAGTTTTTGAAATAGGGTATGCGACATCACAGGTCCGTCTTCTTCTGAGAACCAATCTTCATAGTTACGCTCAACAAATTTTCCGAACTGCGCATTGGCTTCAGTCTTTTGCGATTCTAAGATTTCGAACATGCTGCTATCTTCGATGTCCTCTAAAGCCAATTCCCAATAAACCAGTCGTTGATAAAGCTCTTTCCATTCTTCCAACGAATTCACCATGGCCATATCCATGGCTATCTTTCTGAACGCTTGCTGATAATCGGAGGTCGTTTTTTCGGAAACCAATCTGGAATGATCCAAATTCTTCTTCAGACTCAGTAAAATTTGGTTAGGATTTACCGGTTTGATCAAATAATCGGCAATCTTAGAGCCAATGGCTTCTTCCATGATATATTCCTCTTCACTTTTTGTGATCATCACCACCGGTAAACTGCCCTGCTTCTCTTTGATCTCATTTAGGGTTTCGAGACCTGAGAGTCCGGGCATGTTTTCATCCAAAAAAACAATATCAAAACGCTCCTCGTCGATTAATTCCACCGCTTCCGTTCCACTTTGGCAAGTAGAGACCGCGTAGTTCTTTTTTTCCAAGAACATGATATGCGGTTTAAGCAAATCGATTTCGTCGTCGACCCAGAGTATTTTGATGTTGTCCATATGGTTATCTTTGCGTTACGAAGTTAATGCTAATCAATTTGAATAAGCGGAAGAAACTCAAGATATTTAACGACCCCATTTACGGTTTTATTACCATTCACGATCCGCTGATCTTTCAACTTATCGAGCATCGGTATTTCCAACGATTGCGACGAATTACTCAGATGGGACTTTCCTATTTGGTCTACCCTGGAGCGCATCATACGCGCTTTCATCACGCGCTTGGCTGTATGTTTCTAATGGGGAAGGCAGTGCAAGTGCTTCGTTACAAAGGAATTACCATTTCTCCGGAAGAAGAACAGGCTTTAAAAGTAGCCATTCTGTTACATGATATTGGTCATGGTCCGTTTTCTCATGCCATGGAACACAGCCTTGTGAATGGCATTCAGCACGAAGACATTTCATTGAAATTTATGGAGGCGCTGAATGCTGAATTTAACGGAAGTTTAACGCTAGCCATCGATATTTTTCAGGGTAACTACCCGCGCAAATTCATGTGTCAATTGATCTCAAGTCAATTGGATATGGACCGCTCTGATTATTTGAAGCGCGATAGCTTTTATACAGGCGTGGCGGAAGGTAATATCAACTCCGAGCGCATTATCACTATGCTCAATGTGGTGAATGATGAGTTGGTGGTAGAAGAGAAGGGTATTTATTCCGTAGAGAAGTTTTTGGTCTCACGACGTTTCATGTATTGGCAGGTATATTTACATAAGACCAGCTTGGTAGCAGAGCAGTTGTTGATGAAGGTACTGCAGCGAGCCAAATTACTCATTAGTCAGGGGCATAGTCTTCTGGCGAGTCCAGAGTTGACCTATTTCTTGGAGCACTCGATTACCCAGGACAATTTTGATAATGAAGTACTGGAGCGGTTCTCAAAACTGGACGACTATGACATGGTTTCCGCAATGAAACAGTGGCAAACGGCAGATGATTACATTCTATCCAAGTTGTGCCAAATGCTGATCAACAGACGTTTGCTAAAGGTGAAATTCAAGAACAAACCGTTTTCCACAGAACGCGTACAACGAGCAGTGGATGCGCTTATGGAAGAAGCACCACTGACCGAAGAAGAAGCAGGATATTTTGTGTTTACAGGGCAGGTAAGTAATCAAGCCTACAGTGTGGAGGTTCAGAATATCAATATTTTGACTAAAACCGGGAAGATTGTCGATGCTGCCAAGGCTTCGGATCAACTCAATCTAAAAGCGTTGACCAAGCCTGTGACCAAATACTACCTCTGCCATCCTAAAGACGGACTTTAGTCCTTTTTTTATACTTTTGCGCTTAATGAAATTCACAGCGACACAAATTGCCGGCATACTTGAAGGAGATGTCGTCGGAAACCCAGATGTAGAGGTTTCCAAACTGGCTAAAATAGAAGAAGGCACGGCTGGCTCACTTACTTTTCTAGCGAATCCTAAGTATACACCTTATATCTACACCACAAAGGCCTCCATAACCATTGTGAATCGCTCTTTTGAGGCCGAGAACTCATTGGAGACGACCTTGATCAAAGTAGACGATGCCTACAAATCGTTTTCCAAACTATTAGAGTATTACAATCAGGTGAAGATGAACAAGGCGGGTATTGAACAGCCCTCTTTCGTTTCAGAATCAGCATCCTATGGAAGCC
>CAWUKP010000268.1:0-3967 GCA_963922975.1 uncultured Spongiivirga sp.
AGACTGCTTCCTTTTCGCAAAAAAAGACAAGTGGGTCCGTTCACCTTTATCGATCACATGGGGCCTTCACAATTAGGCCAAGGCAAGTATGTAGACGTTGATCAGCATCCACATATTGGTCTCAGTACGCTGACCTACCTTTTCGAAGGCGAAATTGAACACCGTGATAGCATAGGCAGTGTGCAAGTGATTGCTCCTGGTGATGTGGGTTTCATGACCGCTGGGAAAGGCGTTACCCATACCGAACGTACTCCTGCTCAGAAACGAGACGGCGCTCCCTTCACCATGCACGGCTACCAAATATGGGTAGCACTGCCTAAGGAAAAAGAAGAAATGGAACCGCAATTTGATTACTATCCCAGTACCTCCATTCCGCAGTGGCAGGAAGGCGGAATCACCTTCAAACTAGTGGCTGGCAATGCCTTCGGAAAATCGGCACCACTGCAAGGATTCTCGCCTCTGTTTATGGTGGATATTTTTGCTGAAGAAGCCACTACTTTGAATTTACGCGGACACTTAAGCGGTGAAGTGGCCTTTGTAATTGTGAAGGGTGAAATCACGGAAGACGATCATACTGTGCAGGCGGGACAAATGCTCATCAGCAAAACCGATGAACAATGCGAGATCTGCTTAGAAAAAGGCACACAACTACTTCTATTCGGTGGCAAAGCCTTGCCAGAGGAACATTTCCTGTTGTGGAATTTCGTTTCGCATCGCAAAGAACGGCTTCAGCAGGCTAAAAAAGATTGGCAGGAAAAGAAGTTTCCAAAAGTGCCTGGCGATACTACCTATATTCCCATTCCTGAGATGAAACAACGCAGTTAGCTCATTTTCAACAGTTTTCAAACATCCATACCTCACAAATAATCTGTAAATTCAAGGCACAACACAAAACCAATACTTATGAAAACCTCCATGTTAATGATCCTATTTTTGATCTTCTCAGTAGGTTGCTTTGGGCAAGCTTCTGCAGAAAAATCAGATGGCCAACTAGTCAGTGAAGCGGTACAAGATTATGTACTTGGCCTTTACCTGGCAGAACCTGAACGCATACAACGAAGCGTAGACACCACCTTGCACAAGATTGGCTACTATGATTACGAAGGTGAACCCAAATACCACATACCGATGACCTATCAGCAGTTGTATGATTTGGCTGGAAAGTGGAATAAAGACGGTTCTAAAACCAACGAAGACAGTCCACAGACCATTGAAATCTACGAAGTCAATACAAAAACAGCCACTGCCAAACTAACCGCCATTTGGGGCATTGATTATATGCATTTAAGCAAAGGTTCCGACGGAAAATGGCGCATCATGAACATCATGTGGCAATCAAATCCTAAATAAACAATCAATCACCTCACTCTTTATGAAATTACAAATAATACCTCTTGTCTTCGCGGCAGCACTGCTCTGGAGCTGCCAAAAAGAAGTCTCTAATCAAGTATCTTATGCCAAAGAAACGATTCAAGAGGCTATTCCCTTCGCGCCTGGCGTCATTAGTACTACCAACGACAGTGAATTTCATTTGGCGTTTACGCCTGATGGCAAGAAAGCTTATTTTTCGAGAAGAGCACCTGAAGAAAAGCAACGTATTTATGAAACTACGTTTGAAAACGGACAGTGGACAAGCCCCAAGCTGTCGAGCTTTTCCACAGATCGTGATGAAGCGCCTTCCATTACCCCGGATGGGAAGTACTTCTTTTTCGGCTCCGAAAGACCCATCCCAAACAGAGCGAATCAAGGAAACTTTGACATGAATATCTGGATGATGGAACGCTCTGGTGAAAGCTGGACAGATCCCAAACCACTCCCTTCTCCAATCAATGAAGTGCAGGTGGAAGGAGAACAATGGCCTTCTTCCAATAACAATTTTTTGTTCCCTGTAGATGATAAAACCTATTACTTCACCACCATGTATCGCGGGGAGAATGCCATCAAATTGTACGAGACGACCATGAGCAACGGACAGTTTTCAGAGCCCAAAGAAATCAAAGGTCTTTTCGACAACGAAAAGCAGTGGGTGTATGCGGCTGTGGTATCGCCAGATGGTCAATATTTGGTTTTCAATTCGTATGGAGCTCCTGAAGGCGCTGGCGGAGAAGATATTTATGTAGCGAAGCGTACGGCCAACGGATGGACCAAAGCGAAGTCGATCGGACCAAAGGTGAACACCAAAAACGAGGAGAGCAGCCCAATGTTTTCAAGAGATGGTAAATACTTTTTCTTTTCAAGTGCAGAAAACCTCGGAAACTATGAATACGGTCCTTGGAGCATTTACTTCATTGAAACAGCCTTTTTAGGCTTAGACCAATTATTCGATTAGTATGGCGCTGAACGAAATACTTGTTGTGCCCAGTCTATTGTTGCTGATCATCAACATTTCTGTCGGTTTTTATTGGAGAAAGCATCCCCCGAAAAAGATCAACTGGCTTTACGGCTATCGTACCAAATCGTCCATGAGCAATCAAGAACGTTGGGATTTTGCCCAACAAAAAGGAGCCACCAACATGATGAAGTCTTCTCTCCTATTCTTGGTATCCTTGTGTTTGGGATTGTTCGTCGAAAAGAGTCTTGTGGGTTGGAGTATCGCAATTTTGTTGATCACAACCCTTTTATGGGTGGTATTGGTCTTTTTGTATACGGAACGACAAATTGAACGGCAATTTGGTAAAGCCGAAAACTAACATACCATTGGTGGTCTTTTCAGTAAAATTAACAGCAAATTCAAACAAAGCTTCTTTGCATTCAGTACTTTAGAGATTCAAACCAAAACAGCAAACCATGACCACAAAAGAAGTTGCTGACAAACTAGTCAGTATGTGCCGTGAAGGCCGCAATTTAGAAGTCATCGAGCAATTGTACGCAGACGACGTTGTCAGTCGAGAAATGCCTGGCACACCTCAGGAAGTTTCCACTGGGATTAAAGAAGTATTCGCCAAAAGTGAAGGCTGGCTCAACGATGTGCAAGAAATGCACAGAGCTGAAGTATCCGATCCGGTGGTAGCTGGTAATCATTTCACTACGAAAATGAGCTACGATGTCACATTCAAAAGTAGAGGAAGACAGCAAATGGACGAGGTTTGTGTTTACGAAGTGAGCAATGGAAAAGTTGTGAATGAACAATTTTTCTACAGCATGTAAAGCCTTGGGTTTTTCTAAGATTTCGTAAGAACCACGGCCCTCAAAAGCCGTGGTTTTTCATTATTCCTGAAAGAACGTTAACAGAATTTTTGTTTAAGTATTTTTACATATCGTTAAACAGTTTGTAAATTTGTGTCTCAAACAGCGAGTATTATGGCCAAAGCAAAAACACTGACCAAGAAAGATTTGATCGCCAAGTACATGGATTATGTACTGGAGCATGAAAAGCATCCCGCATCTGTGTATAAATTCTGCAAAGAGCAGAAAATTTCGGAAGAAGACTTCTACAAGTTTTTCGGTTCCTTCGAAGGATTACAAAAAGGAATTTGGAATGAGTTTCACACAGAAAGTCTCAATCTACTTCACAAGAACAAAGAATATGAAGAGTATCCCAATCGCAACAAGCTCTTAGCCTACTTCTTCACTATGTTTGAGTTGCTCACATTGAACCGTAGTTATGTGCTATTCGTCCTCAACGAGCAACAAAATATGCTGAAAAACATGGAGCAGCTGAAAGGGCTGAGAAAGCATGTTAGAGAGTTTGCTAAAACCCTAATTCAAGCTGGGAACGAAGACAAGCAACTCAAAATTTTGCAACAACCCGAAGGTATTTTTTCTGAAGCTACCTGGGTGCAGTTTTTGTTCCTACTGCGTTTCTGGATCAATGACAACAGCGCAGGCTTCGAAAAGACAGACGCCGCCATCGAAAAGTCAGTGAATACGGTGTTTGACGTATTCGATAACACACCGCTGGAGCGTATCGTAGATTTTGGAAAGTTTTTGTGGAAAGAGCAAATGGCCTAAATGAAAACACTCAACA
>CAWUKP010000269.1:0-3965 GCA_963922975.1 uncultured Spongiivirga sp.
CCACCCGTACCGATCGCCACATCTGGCTTGAATTGTTTGACAATCTTCTTAGATTTTATAAGGCTGCTGATCAACTTCAAAGGAAACATCAGATTCTGCAGTGTCAACTTGCGCTGAATTCCTGAAATCCATAAGCCTTCAATCGCGTAGCCCGCCTTGGGTACACGTTCCATTTCCATACGATCTTGTGCACCTACGAAGAGAAAAGTCGCTTCTGGATACCGTCTTTTCAATTCGTTGGCAATGGCGATAGCCGGATAAATATGGCCTCCAGTGCCTCCTCCTGACAATATGAATCTAGGTGCTTGTTTCACAAGGTCTCGCTTAGTACTGCTAATGGATTTTCTTCGTCGTCTATCAGTTGTTCTTCTACCAATTCTCGCTTTCTGCTCACAGAAAGTATGATTCCAATGGCTAAGCAGGTCATCCAAATGGAAGTTCCACCGCTACTGATTAAAGGCAAGGTCTGGCCTGTAACGGGAAACAATTCGACCGCCACCGCCATATTGATCAGTGCTTGAAATATGATAGGAAGGCCCACACCTATGACCAGAAGTTTTCCAAAAACTGCTTCGGTCTTATGCGTGACTACAATGATCCTGAATAGCAAAAACAGATAAAGCAGCATGAGTGCTAAGGCACCTAGAAGCCCGTATTCCTCTGCAATGATGGCATAAATAAAGTCTGATGAGCTCTGAGGCAATAAATTCTTCATGCGACTTTTACCAGCTCCTTTCCCTAGAATTCCTCCTGAAGCAATGGCTGTTTTGGCTCGCTCTATTTGATAATCCGCCTCCGTGGGCTGATCGTTTGTAAAATTCTCAATTCGACTGACCCAAGTATCTACCCGATTGGGCAGGGCATCAGGAAAGGCTTTCGCTACCAAAATAAATAAGGCAAATGCACCTATACCTGCAATGATTATACCCATCAAATACTTAAGAGGATAGCCGCCCAAAAAGCATAGGGCAAGCACCATCGCAAACAAGATGGCCGTGGTAGAGAAATTGGCAGGCAATATCAAAGCCAAAATCAGGAATACAGGTAGCCAAAGTGGAAGAATGCTTTCTTTGAAGGAAACCGCAGTATCCTTAATTTTTGAAAGATAACGCGCTACATACACCATGAGCACAACACTCGCAAAAGTGGAAGTCTGAAAGGTTACCCCCACCAGCGGTAAGCGTATCCAGCGACTCGCATTAGCCCCCTCCACAACGGTTCCTTTAGAAAGTGTGTAGGCGAGCAATAAAATAGCGACCGGGAGCATCAAAATTGACAGTCCACGGAAATAATGATAGGGAATACGATGCACTCCATAGATAATGGCGAAACCTAGAATCAAGATCATTCCGTGCTTGATCAAATGCCCAGTGGTAGTGCCTTTACCTACCACATATACTAAGTTGGTGCTAGCACTGTACACAGGCAGGAACGAGAAGATCGCCAAAAGTGCCACTAGGGCCCAAATAGCGCGATCACCTTGTATGTTCCTGAAGATTCTATTCATTGTAATCTTATAGCTTTCTTACGGCGTCTTTAAATTGATTTCCTCGGTCTTCATAGTTTTTAAACAGGTCAAAACTGGCACAAGCTGGAGACAGTAATACACTTTCGCCTTGTGACGCTATCTTGTAAGACACTTTGACAGCCTCTTCCATCGAATAGGTTTCCACCATTAGGTCTACTACAGGTCCAAAGGTTTCAATGATCTTATGGTTATCAAGGCCCAAACAAACGATGGCTTTTACCTTTTCTCGCACCAAGGGAAGTAATTCAGTGTAGTCGTTTCCTTTATCTTCACCACCAACAATCCAAACGGTTGGTGTGTGCAAACTATCGAGTGCAAAGAAGGTGGCGTTTACGTTTGTAGCCTTTGAATCGTTGATATACTGTACATTATTGATCTTGAGTACTTTTTCGAGGCGATGCTCAACTCCCTGAAAATCTTGAAGGCTCTCGCGAATGGTTTGTTTTCTTACCTTCACCAATTGGGCGGCCATGCTGGCGGCCATGGCGTTCTTTAGGTTGTGCTGTCCCTCTAATGCTAGTGTTTCTGTTGGCATGTTGATTTTTTCTTTGTCTATGGTTATTGTAATGGTGTTATCTTTTACAAACGCCCCTGGGATTACTTCTTTTTCTAGGGAAAAGGGCAACTTTCGGGCTTGAATTTGAAACCTAGTTAAGGCCTCGTAAATGGTTTGGTCATCGGTATCGTAGATGAAAAAATTGCTCTCATCCTGATTGCGCGAAATATTGAATTTTGAGGCTACGTAATTCTCAAACTTGTAATCGTATCGGTCTAAATGATCGGGCGTAATATTGGTAATGACTGCGATGTGTGGTTTGAAAAACTCAATGTCGTCCAGTTGAAAACTGCTCACCTCCAGTACGTAAAAATCTTTTTCCTCCTCCGCTACCATTTTCGCGAAGCTATCGCCGATATTCCCAGCCATACCCACATTGAGCCCTTCCTTCTTCAGCAAATGATGCGTAAGCATGGTGGTTGTCGTCTTGCCATTGCTTCCAGTAATAGCAATAATGGTAGCATCTGTATAGCGCGCGGCAAACTCAATTTCTGACACAATGGGCACTTTAGCCTCTCGAATACGCTTCACCAAGGGTACCTTCTCTGGTATACCTGGACTTTTCATCACCAAATCGGCGGCCAAAATTCGTGCTTCAGAATGGCCTTCCTCTTCAAATTCAATCCCAAGATTTAAAAGAACGTTTTTATATTTTTCGGCTATTCTTTTGCTATCTGAAACAAAAACTTCATAGCCTTCTTTGTTTCCTAAAATTGCCGTCCCAACACCGCTTTCTCCAGCTCCTAACACCACCAGTTTTTCCATTACCTGATCTTCAAGGTTACAATGGTGAGAATGGCGAGAAAGATGCCTACAATCCAAAACCGATTCACAATTTTACTTTCGTGATATCCCAGTTTTTGATAGTGATGGTGTAGCGGCGACATCCTAAAAATGCGTCTTCCTTCACCGAACTTCTTTTTGGTGTATTTGAAATAACTTACTTGCATCACAACGGATAAATTCTCTGCCAAGAAAATGCCGCAAAGCAGTGGAATCAACCATTCTTTTCGCACGGCAATGGCAATCACGGCAATGATCCCTCCAATGGTCAAACTTCCTGTATCACCCATGAATACTTGTGCTGGATAGGTGTTGTACCAAAGAAATCCTACCAAGCCTCCTACAAAAGCGGCAATGAAAATGGTGATCTCACCCGCTCGAGGGATGTACATGATGTTCAAGTAATCGGCAAAGATGACGTTGCCCGAAACCCAGGCGAAAATGCCCAAAGTGATGGCAATGATCGCAGAAGAACCCGCCGCCAATCCATCAATGCCATCAGTAAGATTAGCCCCATTGGAAACGGCTGTCACAATCAGAATGACAATCGGAATGAACAGCAACCAAGCATACGCTTTGGCGCCATCCCCTGCCCAACTCAAGAGT
This sequence comes from uncultured Spongiivirga sp., assembly GCA_963922975.1. Taxonomy (GTDB): domain Bacteria; phylum Bacteroidota; class Bacteroidia; order Flavobacteriales; family Flavobacteriaceae; genus JANQRC01. Next base: position 3,474 of record CAWUKP010000269.1, read on the forward strand.
TCAGCGTAGTCAAATTCATTGTTTTTGAAGAAGGGAATGGTAGTCTTAGTGGATTTATGCTCTTTATCAAACTGTGCAATCTGCGGGCCTGCCACGACCACTTCTTGGTTGGTTGTGGGTGTTTTAAGTTCTTCTTTGATGGTTACTTCTGGATGAAAGAAAAGTGTAGTACCCACAATAATTCCGAGTCCCACTTGCCCTAAAACTTTGAATTTTCCTTTTAAGCCTTGTTTGTCCTTTTTGAAGATTTTGATATAATCATCTGTGAAACCGATCAAGCCCATCCAAACTGTCGAGATCAGCAATACAATGATGTAAATATTGTCCAGTTTGGCGAAGAGCAACACTGGGATCAAGGTTGCCATGATGATAATGATACCACCCATGGTAGGTGTACCCGCTTTCTGCGTTTGTCCGTCCAGACCTAAATCTCTTACGGTTTCACCAACTTGCTTTCGCTGTAAGAGCGCGATGATTTTCTTCCCGAAAATG
>CAWUKP010000270.1:0-3965 GCA_963922975.1 uncultured Spongiivirga sp.
TTCGCCGGGGTCTTCCATAGAAAGAATAGGCGTGAAGTTAGCATCCCATTGATTCGGGAAATACAGTCCGCGCTCTTGAACCCAACCTTCAAAATCGCGTTCGGTGATTTTATTGGGGAAGTTTACTGCCGAATGGTCGCTAGCCAGAATTCTGACATCAGCCGTTTCGTCTGTAACACGATCCCGAGAAAGCTTCAAATCGAAGGGAGCCATCACGTCCACACGTCTGCTGGTATTGTATTGAACGATTAAATTTCCACCTTTTTCTACATACGACAGCAGTGCAGGTTGCTTAAATTTTAGGTCGTCCACAATATTATAGGCTCGAATACCTACCACAATCGCATCGAAAATCGAAAGGTCGGTTTGATCGATATTTTTGGGATCTATGATGCGAACATTATACCCGATTTGCTCCAAACTTTCGGGAATGGCATCACCCGCTCCAGCAATGTAACCAATATTTTCTCCAGCTTTTTGGATATCCAGCTTGACCACTTTAGCCTCTGAAGGCAGTAAGACGGATTGATACGGAATATGTTGATAATCGATGGTGACTAATTCTTTGGTATAGGTCTCGCCATTATACATCACTATAGGGCTGATCAAGCCTTCCGAAGCCGTATCAGGGGCGGTCAGCAAGAAGCTCACATATTTTTCTTCGCCTTTGTTTTTGATCTCAAAATCAATTTCTTCTGGCGACACTTTCCAACCGTTTGGCCTTGCCAGTTTCACTGAACCTTTGACGTTGTCTTTGCCAGCCACGAGCTTCACACTGATTTCTTTGGGTTGACCGTTGGCGAAGATGGTTACTTTGTTGGGAATACTTGCGGAAACTTCGGGCAACACTTCAAAAGGTTTGTACAATTCACCTTTATCAGGTTTGGAGTACCGATAGACGACTTCACGTTCAAAAGGAATGCTTTGTCCAGCTACTGTCATGTGAATAGTGGCCACCAAGTTTCTCGGCGTCTCAGGCTTCCCGATGAGGTTAGCCTCTGCCACTTTGTACATGCCCAAATCGGGTTTTTGAAGTAACCAATACGGACTGGTATAGGAAGCGTCCGCGTTAATACAGACCTCTTGTTTGATAATTTCCTTCCGATTGTTGATAATTGCATTACTTGAGTGTCTGAAGGAATTGGGAATGCCTTGGAACTCGGTTTTCCACAAATCCATAGCCACATTGCTTCGATTCAATACTTCGAAAGCAACTTCTACGGTCTCCCCAGGATTCGTAAAAGGGGTGTTGGCCGTGGCTTCCAAATACAAGCCTGCGCATGCCGAAATAACGTCTTTGATTTGATCCAATTTGAGTTCGCGCCAGTGATCATCTTTCAATTGTTCGATGAGTCCGTAGGCTGCAACTAATTGAGGAATATGAGAAGCGGGATCTTTAAAGTTGAAATTGTTTTCGACCTCGTTCAGGATTTTCCCAATGGCGGTTCCACCTTCAACGCGAGACCAAGTGGTATTAATACCTTCAAAAATGTTATTCGTAGTGGGCATATCGCCCTTCAAGAGTTCTACGTATTCTTTCTGTGTTCCACGGGTGGTCAGACGGCCAAATCCTTGGCATAAATGCTGGCTACTGGCGATGGAAGCGATCTCGTTGTTACTCAGTCCTTTGCTCGGATAATACACCCCGATATCCACATTGAGCATTTTCGATTTATCAGCTTTTTCAAAGTTTTCCTGACTTCCGTAGAACCACCAAGACGTATTAAAAAACAAGCGTTTGGGCTGCCAGGCAGCACCTACTTCTTGGAATTGGTTTGGGTTTCCAGCCAAGTCGAAGGCTTCCAGGCTCAGCATGGCTGAGGTGGTGTGATGCCCATGTGTACGACCAGGAGTACGATGGTCGAAGCGATTGATGATCACATCGGGTTTGAATTTTCGAATAGCACGAACGATATCGCTCATCACGGCTTCTTTGTCCCAAATTTTCAGTGTTTCTTCAGGGTACTTTGAATATCCAAAGTCGTTGGCTCGGGTAAAGAGCTGTTCGCCGCCATCTATCCGCCTTGCAGCCAATAATTCTTGAGTTCGAATAACGCCTAGAAGTTCTCGAATTTCTGGACCGATCAGATTTTGTCCGCCGTCACCACGCGTCATGGATAAATAAGCGGTGCGCGCTTTCACGTGATTGGCGAGATAGGCAATCAGGCGCGTGTTTTCGTCGTCTGGATGCGCAGCCACATACATGGCGGAGCCTAAGAAATTCAATTTCTGAACCTGGTCAAATATTTCGGACGCGGAATACCGTTTAGGTTGCTGGCCTTGTGATGCAGTTACACACAAGAAAAATACCCCCAGGGTAAAAAGCAGTTTGCGAGTCATAATGGAAGGTTAGCATGCCCACCAAAGATAACAAGAATGCTTTCCGAAGGACTTCCTTTAAATAATCTTTAACGTTAATCTTCGAAGGATTCTTGATCCAGAAAGGCATCCTTTTTCACCAAAGAAACCGCCTTTTGAAGCATGAGATTGTTGGGATAGGTGATAAACTCGCCGTCATCGGTCTGTAAATGAAGATGGAATGCCTTGATGTCGATCACAGTAGCTTCGATGGGATAGTCTTTATCGTGGATCTTGATTTTGTCGCCCACTTTAAACGGAAAGTTAAAGAACATGATCACACCAGAGGTGATATTGCTGAGGATGGACCAAATAGCAAAAAGCGCAATTCCAATAACCGCGAATATGGAAGAGAGAAAAACGCCCATATCGGAGAGTTCAACTCCCCAAATGGCAAAAACGACAGCAAGGGCGATCAACAGCAAGAAAATACGAAAATAGCGCCCCATGAGTTGAATTCGGGCTTCGTTGTATTCAGCGCGTTTCCCCACCCGTTTTACCGTTTGACGAATCACCAACTGCACGACAAACAGGAACAAGAGTATAAAGCCAGTCCATACCAGCTCATCAATGTGACTAAAGAAAAATTTTTGCATACCTATTCTAAACCAAGTTCGTTGCGCAAAGATAGGTCAGCATTTGAATTTTTTTGCCAATACGGAGATTTGATAGTTTTAATGCGTTTAGCGGTGGAAGTGGCTACTTTGGCACCAGATCCGAAACCACTTTTGTACGTCTCTTTCCAGGACTCAACAACGTGAGGAAATGAAGTTTGAAATATGATTTCCAAACCGCGATCGATTTCTGGGTATACCAACGAATAACGGGTAAGGTCACCTACTTGCGCTTTTTTGATTTGAACTTTATACGCTTTTACAGGAATGTGTTTCAGTCTGCAGTATTCAAGGGAAGGAATCATTTGAAATTCACCTGTAGGAAGATCTGCCGGATTGATTCGAATTTTTTGCCATACATCGCTTTCAAGCATAGCCTTGTTCAAGGTGAATTCTTGATCGCCTTCACTTTGAAAGTAGGAATGGCTCATCACTTCAAACTGTTTGCGATTGTTAAGCTGCGTATACACGTGGCCGCACCACTCTTGAACGCTAGTAGTCACTTTGACAGCGTGTTGATCGTTAGAAACAGGGTAAAAGGAACTACTCATAATGCTGTATGGGTAGATGCCCGTGTTGAAATTTTTGGTCGCATTGAGTTTCAAGACCGATACGCTCTCTTCGCGACTAGGGTAATCCGACTTCACTTGGTCGGTCACCGAAAAAGGTTCAGTAACATATACCATTACTGCCTTACCATCGCGCAATTCGCCATAGCGTGCCTGGGATAATTCATAAGAAGAAATTTCAGCTTCGCCTGCATACCAGTAATCGTTGAAAGCCTTGGAGGTAGCAGCTTCTAGCGTTTCTGGCAGTACCTCTTCAGGAATATCCGAAATCGCTAGGGTTTTTTCATTATTAGTTTGGGCTTGTTTGCAAGCAAAAGCTAAGAAAGCTATGCATGCTAAACTCCCATATGTTGAAATGAAGGAACGTACTTTCATGGTCATAAATTTTCGAGTAAAAATACTGAAAACCAGCTAGGAAGTGAAT
>CAWUKP010000271.1:0-3951 GCA_963922975.1 uncultured Spongiivirga sp.
GACGATATTTTAAGAGTGGAAGATTTCTCGGGCCGTTGGAAATCCCTATTTTTAATTTTCAAATTCAACACATGGATAAAAAAGGAAAAATTCAAGATAGCATCGACCGGAAAATGCTCGAAGAGCGCAAGATTTTCTTGTGGGGGATGGTCGATGATAAATCAGCAAAGCACGTCGTAGATCGTTTGATGTACCTCGATTCGCTCAGTCATGATGAAATTCAACTCTTCATCAACAGTCCTGGAGGCTACGTTACTTCAGGATTCTCAATGTACGATTGTATTCGAAGCATCAAAAGTCCGGTTTCCACCATTTGCACCGGTTTGGCGGCTTCCATGGGCTCAATTCTCTTGTCGGCTGGTGAAAAAGGACGTCGTTTTATCTATCCGAACGCGCGTGTGATGATTCATCAACCCAGTGGTGGAGCAAGGGGTCCTGCTTCCGATATTGAAATCACCGCTCAAGAGATTATCAAAACCAAAGAGTTGAGTGCGCAGATTCTAGCGGACAACTGCGGACAAACCTTTGATAAGGTGATGAAAGACTTCAATCGTGATCATTGGATGGGCGCCGAAGAGTCTGTGGAGTATGGGATTGTAGATGGAATTATGAAATAAGCTTCAAGTTATCTATGACATGATAACTGTAGTCAGTTCGGTGAATTTTGCCATTTCAGATCGTAAAATGTGTATCGAGAATGTTAGTTAGATTTAAGTCCGTTCTTGACACGATTTTTATCAAAATCACCCGATAGACATCAAAACTGATAACATACGCTAATGAACCTCCAGCAAGAACTCAATAAAACCTCAGGCTTTACCAACTTAGAATTGTTGGCTAGTCAGGTAGTGGAAGGGTTCATTTCTGGAATGCACAAAAGCCCCTTTCACGGGTTTTCCGCAGAGTTTGCCGAACATAAAATCTACAACACAGGGGAGAGTACGAAACATATTGACTGGAAGCTCTTTGCCAAGACCGATAAGTTGTACACGAAGCGTTACGAAGAAGAAACGAATCTGCGCTGTCATCTAGTCATGGATAATTCAGCTTCGATGCATTATCCAGAAGTAGGGAAGCTTTCCATTGACAATCTCAATAAGATTGGATTTTCAGTATTAGCTGCGGCTTCCATCATGCAAATTTTAAAGAAGCAACGCGATGCCATCGGTCTCAGTGTGTACAGCGACGCTTATGATTATTACGCGCCTGAAAAGGGCAGTGAGCGCCACCATCAAATGTTATTGAACAAGCTCAGTAGTTTGGTAACAGAAAAGGTGCAAGATAGAGGAACAAAAACCTACACCTATTTGCATCAGATCGCAGAGAAGATTCACCGACGAAGTTTGATCTTTTTATTTTCAGACATGTTTCAAGACGAAACTGAAGATCAGAAGTTGTTTGAGGCGTTGCAACATTTGAAGTACAACAAGCACGAGGTGGTCTTCTTTCACGTCTACGATGGTAAGCGTGAGTTGGAATTCGATTTCGAGAATCGTCCTACACAGTTCGTAGACGTTGAAACTGGTGAGCATGTCAATCTCTATGCCGATGCTATTAAGGAAAACTACCAAAAAGCAGTATCAGCTTATTTTGCTGCCATCAAGTTGAAATGTGCCCAATATCGCATTAAATACATGCCGGTAGACTTGCATCAATCCTTCGATCAGGTGTTGACTACTTTCATGATTGAGCGACAAAAATTCGCCTAGTTATTTTGAGTAAAATGTTTGCGGAATTAAAAATGCAATGTATATTTGCACCCGCCTGCGCAACAAAGTTTAACGCTTTGTCGGGCAGGTCCGCTATAAAGCACGGTCTGGTAGTTCAGTTGGTTAGAATATCTGCCTGTCACGCAGGGGGTCGCGGGTTCGAGTCCCGTCCAGACCGCAAAACCAAACAGTTAATCGCTTAGTTGTCATCACGACGTCTAAGCGATTTTTTTTGACACCCTTCGAAATCCAGGGATTTTGCTGAATGCTGCTTACTATCACGTAAATTATTTGCGAAATCCGTTCCTCGTAGTATTTTTACTAGGATAAAAATTCTTAGCTCATTAGCGCCATCCCATTTATAGAATTTCCTTTCGGTTTCGGACAAAAAAGTTCGTTGTTGCTGATCTTCTTCTTTCATGGAATAGTCTTCTCCGTTCTAGTGTTGCGGAAAGGCTTGATGCATCACACGAGTGCAAGTAAGTGGCTAAGTTTGTTGCTTTTTTTGTATGCCATGTACATTACTCCATACATGCTGGGCTACGCCGGTTGGTATGGTGAAAGAATGACGCGCGAGATTCTCTTCTTCATTCCCTTTATGCAGGTGCTTTTGATTGGTCCTGTCGTGTTGTTCTATACCAAAAGTCTACTGAACAGTTCTTTTAAGCTAACAAAGCGAGATTGGATTCACTTCGTACCCGCCTTGCTGTATGGAATATACAGTTTGGTGGTCTTCATTACTGATAAGCTAGTATTGGATGAATTTTATTTCTACGCCGATGGTAGAGATAAGGATTTGGCGAATTGGTATCAAGTACTGGGATTACTTTCCATGGCGTTCTATTTAGTGCTCAGTCTGAAGGCATATGGCCGCTACAAAAAACTGGTGCTTGAGACTGTAAGTTATGCAGATGCTATTCTGTTTGAATGGATTCGGAAGTTTATGATCGCCTTATTCTCTCTTTTGGTATTACGCATCTTGTTCTTTATGATCAATCCTGAATGGGGCGAATTTGGAAGTCAGTTTTGGTATTACATCGCCTTTTCATTTGTGTTCTATTATATCTCAGTGAACGGCTATGCCAACGCCATCAAAAACGATGTACTATCCAAAGAAAGTTTAGATGCTGTTTACCTTCTTGAAGATACTAGTGCAGACTATCAGCTCCTTGCTGATCAGCAACCACTAAAAGATCTTGAAGTATGGAAGACCAAGCTTTCCACATTGATGAAAGAAAAGCGATTGTTCGAAAACCCAAAATTGACTCTTTCAGATGTCGCCAGGGAGCTAGGGACGAATGCCAAAACCATTTCAACCGCGGTCAATGCGGGTTTTGGAATGAATTTCAATGATTTTGTGAACCACCATCGTATTGATGCCGTAAAGGAAAGGCTTAATGAAGGAGAGCATCAAAGCATCACGCTTTTGGGAATTGCACTAGATTGTGGTTTCAATAGCAAGGCAACCTTCAACAGAGCCTTTAAAAAAAGTACCTCTCTTTCTCCAAAGAGTTATTTGGAAAAGCTACCCTAAAATAGGTCTCAAATCAAGATTTGAAGCGGTTGGTATGTTTTTGTATATGAATTTTGTTTCAAAATATCCATCGTCATGCAGCAAATTCAAGGAATGCTAAAAGTAAACTTCATATTTATAGTTGTCATTATTCTTCTAAGTTCTTGTACAAAAGAAGCAAGGCAACTCTCCGATATCCAGCGTCAAAAGTTGGACTCCATCGCTTGGAAAGATGTTCCCAAAGGTGCACCGGGGATTGCCACTGGCATTGTAATGGACGGTGAGATTGTTTATGAAAACTACGCGGGATACGCCGATCTGGCCGATAGCACCTTGATTGCCGAACGATCGCGTTTCAACATTGCTTCCAACGGAAAACAATTCACGGCTTTGGCCATCCTTTCATTGATTGAGGAGGGTCAATTGACCTTGGATGAGGACATCAGACGCTTTTTTCCAAAGCTGTTTGAAAACATTAAGGAACCTATTGCGATAGCCCATTTACTTAATCATACCAGTGGGATTCGCGATGTGTATGACCTTTGGAGTTTGCAGGGAATTACTTGGTGGGAGCACACATTCGATAATAAGGATGCGATTGCGCTTCTGGAGCGGCAGGTCGATTTGAATTTTAAACCAGGTAGCGATTATAACTACAGCAATTCGAACTACATTATTTTGGCTGAGATCGTCGGAAAGGTTTCTGGGGAAAGCTTTATCGACTATACC
>CAWUKP010000272.1:0-3934 GCA_963922975.1 uncultured Spongiivirga sp.
CATTTAGCAAGCTTGATGGAAAACCAAGGTCAAATCATTGCCCTGGACATCTACCAAAACAAACTCAAAGAGCTCAAGCGCAGAGCGCGTCGCAATGGCGCTCATAATGTTGAGACACGACTAATTGAAAGCACCAAGACGATCAAAAAACTGCACGACAAAGCAGATCGGGTGTTGATTGATGCACCTTGTAGCGGATTAGGTGTGCTTCGCCGAAACCCTGATGCCAAGTGGAAGCTGGAGCCTGCTTTTATCGAAAAATTACAACAAACCCAGCAGGAAATTCTCCAGCAATATGCCAAAATGGTCAAACCCGGTGGTAAACTCATCTATGCTACTTGTTCGATCTTACCTTCTGAAAATCAGCAACAAGTAGAGCACTTTTTCAAGTCGGAAATAGGAAAAGAGTTTACCTTTGTGAAAGATCAAAAGGTTTTAGCCTCAAAATCTGGCTACGACGGCTTTTATATGGCGCGCCTAGAACGAAACCCCAAATAAACACCATACTATGATCAAAAGAATACTTTTACTACTCACCCTAAGTGCAAGCTTTGCATTTGCACAACAACCGTACTACAGCGGTATTAACTTCTCCCAATCAGGCCTGGATTTGAAGAATGATTTGGCCACGCTTATCATCAACACACACACCAATGCACTAGACTATAGCGAAATTTGGGATGCTTGTCGCATCACCGATGAAGATAGCAACAATACCGCTAATGTGGTCTTGCTCTATGGCTGGGAAAATGGTACGGATGGCGATGTGACCAACGATCTTTCTAGAGGAAAGTTCGATAATGGAGGCGCGGTTGGCGACTGGAATCGGGAGCATACCTTCCCCAACTCGTTGGGAAATCCTGATTTGGATAGTTCTGGTCAAAACGGCCCTCCCTATAGTGATGCACATAACTTACGTCCAACCGATGTACAGCGCAACGGAAGCCGTGGCAACAAGCCTTTTGCAGACGGCAGTGGTAATTCAGGATCGGTAAATAGTGGTACCAACTGGTACCCAGGCGATAGCAGTCTCGGCGGTCCAGATTGGCGCGGAGACGTAGCTCGAATGATGATGTATATGTACCTTCGTTATGGTACACAGTGCTTACCCTCTACTGTCGGCGTTGGAAATAACGCAGGGGCTGGCGATGATATGATTGACCTCTTCTTGCAATGGAATGCAGCTGACCCAGTTTCTCCATTGGAAGACGCTAGAAATACCTACCATGATAGTGCTGGTACTTTTGCACAAGGAAATCGCAATCCGTTTATCGACAATCCACGTTTGGCTACCGAAATTTGGGGTGGCCCCATTGCGGAAGACCGTTGGGGGATTTTCGGTTCCGACACTGAAGCGCCTACAGTACCCACCAATTTAATGGTCAGTGGCGAAACTAGCAACAGCCTTGTACTTTCATGGACGGCTTCTACGGACAACGTAGGAGTTACAGAATATGACGTCTTTGTGGGAGGAAGCCTTGACCAAACCGTCAGTGCAACAACGACTACCATCACAGGACTTTCACCAGAAACCACCTATTCGCTAACCGTAGCAGCCAAAGATGCTGCTGGTAATACTTCTGCGCAAAGCGCAGCCGTCAACGGAACTACCTTAGCCACGGGCGGCACAGCTACTGAACTTTTCTTTTCGGAATATGTGGAAGGGGCAGGCTTCAACAAGGCTCTGGAAATAGCAAATTTCACAGGTAGCTCTGTAGATTTATCCGTGTACAGTGTTCGACGTGATGGTAATGGTGGCGGTACTTGGGATAGCGGCGTTACCCTTTCTGGAACCTTGGCAGATGGAGATGTTTTTGTGATTGTAAATGATCAGATCAGCCTTACTTGTTTTAATCCAGCAAGTGCTGATTTATCAGTCAATAACACCACACCCATGACGTTTAATGGAAACGATCCTGTAGGGCTGTTTAAGAATGGTACGCTCATTGACATCATTGGTGTTTTTGGTGCTGGAAGCGGGAATTTTGCACAGAACGAAACGCTACGAAGAAAAAGTACTGTGGGCAGTCCAAACATTGCCTTTGACAAGGCTGGCGAATGGGATGTATTTGCGCAGGATACTTGCGATGGTTTGGGCATGCACAACGTAACACTATCCAGTGATTCGTTTCAAATAGAAAACGTTCAAGTGTACCCCAATCCTTCCAAAGGAGGTACGTTCCAAATTGCAGTACCAGCTTCAGAAGTAGTAGAAGAAATCGAAGTCTACAACCTTTCTGGGCAACGTGTACTTTCGATCAGTAACCCTCAACAAACCAGTTTTACACTGAATCAAACTGCAGGGATCTATGTTGTTAAGATCAGAACGGCAAACCGTAGACTCGTTAGAAAATTAGTGATCAACTAGTTTCTGAATAGCATATCACAAAGGTGCGTCATCAACAATTTTCTGTTGATAATGCACCTTTGTTTTTTGACACAAATTCATTGCGAATACCTATTTTTGTTTCCTTTCTAACGAAGGTCAACAACCCACCATGATTCATTTCTTCGGAAACCCTCAGAAAAAGGTCTTTGCTGTTCAAAGTGAAGGAAATTTTACAGCAGAAACTATCGCCAAGCTTACATGGCTTTTCGGCAACCAACAGCAACTTGAAGCGGCGTCAATTGACGCCTTTTTTATTGGTCCCAGAGCTACAATGATCACTCCTTGGAGTACCAATGCTGTGGAAATCACACAAAACATGGGCATCGAAGGGATTCTACGGATTGAAACGTTTAAGGCGTCAACCAAAGAAGATTTGAATTTTGACCCTATGCTCTCTCAAAAATACAGTAGACTGGATCAAGATGTTTTCACCATTCAACTCCAACCTGAAGCGGTAAAAGACATCTTAGATATTGCGGGCTATAATGAACAGGAAGGATTGGCGCTTAGTTCTGATGAAATCGACTATCTCGAAAACCTATCAACGCGTTTGGCAAGACCGCTTACTGACTCAGAAGTGTACGGTTTCGCACAGATCAATTCTGAACATTGTCGCCATAAAATCTTCAACGGAACTTTTGTGATTGATGGGAAAGAAATGCCTACTTCGCTCTTTCAACTGATCAAACAAACCTCCAAAGAACATCCCAACGACATTGTTTCGGCCTACAAAGACAATGTGGCCTTTATCAAAGGCCCAAAGGTGACGCAATTCGCCCCGAAAACTGCACATCAGCCGGATTTTTACAGGGAAGAAGAGTTTCAAAGCGTGATCTCTTTAAAAGCCGAGACACATAACTTCCCAACTACAGTAGAACCTTTTAATGGGGCCGCCACAGGTTCTGGTGGAGAAATCAGAGATCGCCTGGCAGGCGGTAAAGGCGCCATCCCTTTGGCGGGAACTGCCGTTTATATGACTTCTTACTCTCGCTTAGAAGAAAACAGACCATGGGAAAAAGCCATGCCCGCACGCGATTGGCTGTACCAAACGCCTATCGATCTGCTTATTAAAGCCTCTAACGGTGCTTCCGATTTTGGAAACAAGTTTGGTCAACCACTCATCGCAGGTTCCGTACTTACTTTTGAACATCGTGAAGAGGCGAGAAAATTGGGCTTTGATAAAGTGATTATGCTCGCCGGAGGCATTGGTTACGGGAAAGCAGCGCACAGTCTAAAAGATACTCCAAAGAAAGGTGACAAGGAAGTGGTGATGGGGGGTGAAAACTACCGCATCGGTATGGGAGGTGCGGCCGTTTCCTCTGCAGATACAGGTGAATTTAGCAGCGCCCTTGAACTGAATGCCGTTCAACGATCTAACCCAGAAATGCAAAAGCGGGTGGCGAATGCGATTCGTGGTATGGTGGAAAATGAAGAGAATACCATTGTTTCTATTCACGATCACGGAGCTGGAGGACATTTGAATTGCCTGTCTGAATTGGTTGAGGACACAGGCGGTCTTATTGACTTAGACAAACTGCCAGTAGG
>CAWUKP010000273.1:0-3922 GCA_963922975.1 uncultured Spongiivirga sp.
CCTTTCGGAATAGGTAAAGACGTGCAGATAGGAAATATCCAACTCGCTCAAATATTGATAGGTCTCTAAGAACAATTCTTCGGTTTCCCCAGGAAACCCCACAATAACATCCACGCCAATACAAGCATGGGGCATTACTTCTTTAATCCGCGCCACGCGTTCCGTATACAAATCACGCAAATATCGTCTGCGCATCTTTTTGAGCAGTGTATCACTGCCAGATTGTAGAGGAATATGAAAGTGTGGAACAAAACAGTTGCTCTCAGCTACAAAATCAATCGTTTCGTCTTTTAATAAATTGGGTTCAATAGAAGAGATACGAAGGCGCTCGATACCCGCTACAGCATCCAAGCCTTTCACCAAATCTAAGAAGGTGTGCTCATGTTTTTTATTGCCAAATTCACCCTTTCCGTAGTCGCCAATATTCACCCCAGTAAGAACAATCTCTTTAATGCCTTTCTCAGAAATCTGCTGAGCATTGGTCAGTACATTCTCTAGCGTATCGCTTCTCGAGATTCCGCGTGCTAGCGGGATGGTGCAATAAGTACATTTGTAATCGCAGCCGTCCTGCACCTTCAAAAACGCTCGAGTGCGGTCGCCAATTGAGTAACTTCCCACATAAAAATCTGCTTCGTTAATTTCACACGAATGCACCTCACCATGGTCTTTTTTGCTGAGGTCGTTTAAGTAATCAGTGAGCTTAAACTTTTCCGTAGCTCCCAAAACAAGATCGACTCCGTCAAGCGCTGCGAGTTCTTCAGGTTTCAATTGTGCGTAGCAGCCAATAGCGGCCACAAAGGCTTCGGGATTGGTCTTTAGCGCTTGTTTTACAATCGTTTTGAACTTTTTATCCGCATTATCCGTCACCGAACAGGTGTTGATCACGTAGATATCAGCAACATCCGAAAAGTCCACACGTTGAAAACCTTCACTTTGGAAGTTCCGAGCAATGGTGGAAGTTTCCGAGAAGTTCAGCTTGCAGCCCAGGGTATAGAATGCTACTTTTTTTGAAGTCACAATGGTTTCTTTTGCTTTAACAACTACCTTTGAAATCTATCAAAACTGACGGCTTATCTCAAAAGTCCGGCAAAGATACCAACAATTCTGTATTGAATGAAGTTCCGAATTAGTTTCTTGTACCATCTATGTATCTCTCTATCAGCCTTCTGTTTGCTTTTGAGTTGTGGAACAGATGCCACCACTAACAGAGACCATCAAGTCTTTAGGTACAATCAACATTCTAACATTGCTACTTTGGATCCTGCTTTTGCCAGAACGCAGGGCGATACTTGGGCGGTAAATCAATTGTATAATGGTTTGGTGCAATTGGACGATTCTCTTCGTATTCAACCAGACATTGCAAAGACTTGGTATATTTCTGAGGATGGGCTTACCTATACCTTTTTCTTGAGAAATGATGTTCTTTTCCATCAAAGTGAAGCCTTCGGAAATCAGCAAACCAGAAACGTCTCTGCGCGCGACTTTGAGTATAGCTTTCAGCGGCTCCTAGACCCTGAAGTGGCTTCTTCGGGTAAATGGGTACTGAACAAGGTGGCGCGATTTCACGCAGCCAATGATACCACCTTTGTGATTCAGTTGAAAGAGCCTTTCCCTCCTTTTCTCGGTCTGTTATCCACCAAATATTGCAGTGTGGTTCCTAAAGAAGCAGTAGATTACTTCGGAGCCGAGTTCAGGAGAAACCCTGTGGGTACTGGGCCTTTTCACTTTAAACTTTGGGAAGAAAATATAAAATTGGTCTTTAGGCGAAATCCCAACTACCACGAAACCGACGAACAAGGTATACGCCTGCCCTATCTTGAGGCCGTGGCGATTACTTTCTTACCAGAAAAACAAAGTGCTTTTTTGGAGTTTATTCAGGGGAATATCGACTTTTTAAGCGGACTTGATCCGTCGTACAAAGATGAATTGCTTACTGTAGATGGTCAACTACAAGACCGATACCTAGGTAAAATTCAAATGCTCAGTGGTCCGTTCTTGAATACAGAATACCTTGGTTTTTATTTGGAAAGTGAAACACCGGAAATCCAGTCTGAATTACTCAGAAAAGCGGTCAATTATGGCTTCGACCGCAAAGTCATGATGAAGTACCTCAGAAACGGAATCGGCACACCAGGAGTACACGGTTTTATTCCTAAGGGGATGCCAGGGTTTACAGGTTTGAAAGGCTATGACTACCAACCTGAGAAGGCCAAGCAGCTGATAGAAGAGTATATTACCATCAGCGGAAATAATTCGCCCACACTCACCATCACTACACAAAGTGATTATTTGGATCTTTCGGAGTACATACAGCGGGAACTACAAAAATTAGGACTCACCATCAATGTTGAGGTCATTCCTGCAAGTACACTACGACAAGGGAAAGCCACGGGTAAACTGGATTGTTTTCGCGCAAGCTGGATTGCCGATTACCCGGATGCAGAAAACTACCTATCCTTATTTCTCAGTGAAAACTTTGCGCCAAACGGCCCAAACTACTCACACTTTAAAGATCGTACCTATGATAGTCGCTTTCAGGTAGCCAGCAGTGAAGTTGTACCACAAAAACGGCTACAACTATATCGTCAAATGGACAGCCTCATTGTGGAGAAAGCCCCTGTAGTGGTTCTGTATTATGATGAAGTTTCTAGGTTCGTGCAGAAAGAGGTGAAAGGCTTGGGTATCAATCCTATCAACATGCTGGTTTTAAAACATGTGAAAAAAGGCGATCAGTAGGTATAATCGTCGCTTTTTCCGTCGATGGTATTTTCGGACATTTCTTCCTCCGCATAGAAATCTTTGAAGAAAGAAGGTCGGCTCTCCTCATTCACCTCGGCAAGAATTCCGCGAATAATCAGATAATGCCCTGTCCCGAAGAACAGCAAAATCAATGAGTTACTCAACAACATGGGAGCATAAAACTTATCGAAACCTGAAATGGTATCGCTGGCCACAAAAAAGAGACTTCCCATAAAAACCATGGCATAACTTTCAACGTTCACCTTTTTGAATCGAAGATAACTAGCCACAGCCATGGTCATCGATATGGCGCTATACACGTATAGTGGTATCGTTAGGCTTCCGGCGCCATCGGTCAGGTAATAAAGAATGACCGTACAGTAGAGCAACATAATGGCCAAAAACGGGAGCAAGCGTTCAATATCTTTCGAAAGTTTTCCAAAGAAAACTGTCATGTAGAGTATTTTTCCGACTACGAAAGCACACATACCTATGATGAAAAAGATGGTAGAGTCATAGTTGATGAAACTCACATCGCCCATAAAAAAGAAAGTAACCCCAGAGATCATTAGGATACGAGTTTTAGTATCCAACGCCTTGCTATTCAAGAATAAGTGTGAAGCTAGGGTAGCAAAAATACAGATCTTCGGAACGAACTTGTACTCGTAGAGTGCCTCAATATTATTGAAACACGCATCGGTGAGCACCAATGCGAAGTACACGCAAGTGAAGTACGTGGTATTTTTTAGTAGGGCATTCAATTTGCTTGATTCAGGTACTCAAATGTAGAAAATCAACCGAAAAGTATTACGGTTTTACCATAATTGTATGCAGATAATCGATGAATGGCATTTCAGCTTCGAGGAAAGGAAAATTTTCCTACAAATTGCAAACGATTTAGTTTTTTCGCCATTCAGCGGTTAAATTATACACTTTATCGAGTATAGTTTGCTCGATGGTATCAAACTCTTTTCCTCTCCGCGCCATCATAGCAGCTGCCGTCTCGTAGGCCTTCTTAGGAAGATAGGTGGAAAATCCAGAGGCCCCACCCCAACTGAAACTGGGCACGAAATTACGTGGAAAACCACTCCCGAAGATATTCGAACTGACGCCCACCACAGTGCCCGTATTAAACATGGTATTGATTCCAGATTTACTATGGTCGCCCATCATGAGGCCACAA
>CAWUKP010000274.1:0-3854 GCA_963922975.1 uncultured Spongiivirga sp.
TGCCGAAATGCTTTCCCTAAGCACTCCGCAATGGAACAATATACACCCTTTTGTACCTACTGAGCAGGCTGAGGGCTATCATCTGATGTTGAAGCGCTTAGAAGATCAACTTTCTGAAATTACTGGCTTCGCCGGAACTTCCCTTCAGCCCAACTCTGGTGCCCAAGGTGAGTTCTCAGGATTGATGGTGATTCGTGCCTATCACCTTTCACGTGGCGACCTGCACCGTAATATTTGTATCATTCCAGCTTCGGCCCACGGTACCAATCCTGCTTCAGCAGTAATGGCGGGCATGCAAGTGGTAGTTACCAAAACAGACGAACGAGGCAACATTGATGTAGAAGATCTTCGTGAAAAAGCCGAACTACACAAAGATCAGCTGGCAGCCTTGATGGTTACCTACCCTTCCACCCATGGCGTTTTTGAATCTTCTATTCGAGAGGTTACCCAAATCATTCATGATCGTGGTGGACAAGTCTACATGGACGGGGCGAATATGAATGCTCAAGTTGGATTGACAAATCCAGCGCGTATTGGTGCTGATGTTTGCCACTTGAATCTGCACAAAACGTTCGCGATTCCTCACGGCGGAGGCGGCCCTGGAGTGGGCCCGATTTGTGTCGCTGCCCATCTCGCACCTTTTTTGCCAACAAATCCAATCGTTGAAACTGGAGGTGATCAGCCTATTGATGCTATTTCAGCGGCTCCTTGGGGAAGCGCAATGGCATGTTTGATTTCGTATGGCTATATCATGATGCTAGGTGCTTCTGGATTGAAAAATTCTACCATTTTCGCCATCTTGAATGCGAATTACATCAAAGAACGTTTACAAGGACATTACGATGTATTGTATACAGGCGAAAAGGGCCGAGCGGCGCACGAAATGATTATCGATTGTAGGCCGTTCAAAGAACATGGTATAGAAGTAGTAGACATTGCCAAGCGACTGATGGATTACGGCTTCCATGCTCCAACAGTATCATTTCCAGTGGCAGGTACGATGATGATTGAACCTACGGAAAGCGAAAGTCTCGCAGAGTTAGATCGCTTTTGTGAGGCCATGATTAGTATTCGCAAGGAAATTGCTCTCGCTTCCAAGGAAAACACGAACAACGTGTTGAAGAACGCACCGCACACGCAGGAAATGTTGACGGCAGACGAATGGAATCTACCGTATTCAAGAACACAAGCAGCATTTCCGTTGTCCTATGTAGCCGACAACAAATTCTGGCCGAGTGTACGAAGAGTAGATGACGCGTATGGAGATCGCAATTTAATTTGTACCTGTGCTCCGATTGAAGACTACGTGACCATGAGTGATTCGTAAGCTTTTGGGTTTTATGGCTAGAGGGTGATTAAGTACCACAAACAGGGCCTGAACGAAGATATTATGGGTTTTTCAGGATTATCTGTATATTTCCTCACGAACCTAAACATCCCAACAATGCGATTTCCCCTAACCAGCATACTGTTGTGTGCACTACCCCTGCTTTCTTTTTGTCAAAATACCTTTTTGTCTGGTTATTGGTACGGTGCCGAAAGTGCATTTTCGTACGGAAATGCCAACGGAGTATATGTTTTTGAAAATGGTCAGATCTTCCGTGCAGATTATATGAAAGAGAGTTCGCGCTATGATAAATGGGTAGCGAATTCTAATAATGTAAACGCTTTTGAATTTGCAGAAACCAGTTTGAATAATAAGAACAATGCTCTTCATACGTGGATCAACACTTGCGATACCTACGTTTGGACGGAGACGCAGACTGGAGAATTCTTCCATTACGGAAATCCATACATCTTAGAATACAAATGGACGCGGAATGTAAACAATAAAACTGGCGAAGATTGCTTTGATGCTAATAACAAGTGCTTTAGCAAAATGGTGAGTGGCTATGCCCGAATGGTTCCTATTCTCAGAACGACCAATTTGATAATTGGAGGAAAAGGCTCTCCCTACGTCACCATCGCAGAATTCAGACTGACAGAGCAAACCACGGAGCTTACCCTCAAATTTTCTGCATCAGAAACCGGTGGAACACTACATCCGCCAGGCTCAGAGAAGGCCTATGCCATCATTGATGCTACTGGTAAAGAGTACAAGCTCTTAGCACAATTTGGTTGGAAGGGAAGCGACGACGACGGATTTGGAACAAAATCGAAGATCAACGAAAGCTATGTTATTCTCTTCTTTGAGCCTATGCAAAATACGGGTAATCTCACTTTTAATCCAAAAGAAGGTGCTTGCTTTGAAGGCTGTTGGAACTTCTACGATGTGAAACCAAAATAAGGTTGGACATCGTAATGTTTTTGAATTTTATATTATCTATTTTATTGATAATCATTTTTTTATGCCAATTTAAGATGAAATAAATCGACTCTGAACGTCGGTTGCATTTTTCATTCATCCTGCATCCACATAAACCAAGTGGTATTTTTGACTTCCATCAACGTAAATTATCCATGGGAATCAAAATCATTGGTACAGGAAGTTACATTCCATCACAGGTAGAGAAAAACGAGAACTTTGTACAGCACGAGTTCTTACAGGAAAATGGCGATCCTTTTCACCATGATACGACGGTCATCATTGAGAAATTCAAAGCCATTACTGGCATTGGAGAGCGCAGATACGCACAAAAAGAACTCAATGCCTCTGACTTGGCCTTCTATGCAGCAGAAAAAGCCATAGCAGACGCTAATATTGATCCCGAAACACTCGACTACATTATCGTTGCCAATAATTTTGGGGATGTGAAATACGGCACCGTTCAAAGTGATTTTTTACCCAGTTTGGCATCTCGAGTCAAACATTTGCTCTGCATTGAAAATCCAAAATGTGTAGCCTACGACCTGATTTTTGGTTGTCCTGGTTGGGTGGAAGGAATGATTCAGGCCCAAGCCTTTATCAAAGCCGGTATGGCCAAGCGATGTTTAGTAATTGGCACAGAAACGCTGAGCCGAGTTGTCGACAAATATGATCGCGACTCTATGATCTTTTCCGATGGTGCTGGAGCAACCATTATTGAACAAGCAGAAAGCCATGGTGGCATCCTTGCTCATGCCACTGAATCGTATACCACCCAAGAAGCTGGCTATTTATATTTCGGCAATTCCAACAACCCAGAAACTTGCCAAAACACCCGCTACATTAAAATGCAGGGTCGTAAAATCTATGAGTTCGCCCTTACACACGTACCCAAAGCTATGAAGGCATGTTTGGACGCCTCGGGCAAATCTATCAAAGATGTGCGGAAGGTTTTTCTGCATCAGGCGAACGAGAAAATGGACGAAGCTATTACCAAACGTTTCTTCCGCTTGTACAAAGAACAAATGCCAGAAGATGTCATGCCTATGAATATCCACAAACTAGGCAATAGCTCTGTGGCTACTGTTCCGACGCTCCTCGATATGGTTCGTCAGAATCAAATTGAACGACAAAGTATTGACAAAGGTGATGTGGTGATTTTTGCCAGCGTTGGCGCTGGGATGAATATCAATGCTTTTGTCTATGAGGTTTAAAACCGCTTTTGCTTTTGTATAAAGGCATTGAGCTCAGGCACCCATTTCAGCTTCAATATGATGCCTGCATTAATCAACAAACTTAAGCCTACTCTCAAGCACAGGTCTGCAAAGCCATTTCCAACAGACGGCATCCAAAAGATGAGGAAGGTACTTAGCAAGAGAAGTCCCGCAATTTTGGCGTGGGCCGCCTCAAAGGGATGCATGTTGAACTTCCATTTGATGAGGATCAATTTGATAAGGTTATAGAGCGCCATGGAAATAAGCGTGGCATAGGCTGCCCCCATAAATCCAAGTTGAAGGGTGTTGATAAACACCAAATTCAATCCTACATT
>CAWUKP010000275.1:0-3826 GCA_963922975.1 uncultured Spongiivirga sp.
TAGGTAGTAGGAATTTGCACTCCTACGTTTGCAATTACGCTATCAACCGCTCCAATTCTAGGCACCCTTGTAATTTGCCAATTTAAGTCTGAAATTCCCGCAATTTGTTGGCCATTATCGGCGGCAGTTGCGTCTGGACCATAACCATAAGCTAAAATGACTTGATCTACGGGCTCCGGGAAATAAATATTCACGTTTCCATGGGCATCCTCTGGTGGCACAGAACCAGTGCCATAAAAAGTATCTGACCCAACCTGAACAATAGTTCCTGCTACTTGAGGAATGAAAGACACTCCAGTGCCAGCTAATGTACCCATAACAGTCATCTGGTCTTGCCAAGAATCGGTTTGAGACCAGTCTATGTCAGAAATGGTAAAGGATAGGTTCACGATTGGCTCACTAAAATCAATAGTAAGTGTTGTTGCTGGTGAAGGATTGACATTAGCATCTACTGCAAAGAGAAGGTAGCCCGTATGCCCACCGTTCGTTGCGGTTTGCAGTGAAACCTGATTTTGACCAGGAATACCTATACCTCCGGGATCAGTTGATGTAAATGTTGCCGTCACACCATCTACTATACGGCTCAAACCATTTACAGGTTGTAAGTCTGCAAATTCGTTCTCCCAAATTAATTGCGATAACCCTCGATCTCCACTGTCTACTCCAAAGCCATCATCATCAAAGATCACGTTGCCATCCGCAGTATTGGAGGTTCCCACCGTCACACTATTTGTATTATCTGTTGCCACGGGCAGCTCATCCACGCCATTAATGGTAATAGTGATAAATCCAAAGTCTACATTGCCATTTAAATCCTGTACAGCATAGGATATAATATCCTCCAAAAATTGCCCATTGCCCAAGCCACTCACCGCTATGTTAGCGGTGTCAACCAAATAGTCGTACCCCCCAGTACTAGTAGTGGTAATGGTGCCATAGGTAGAATTGAATGCTGTTCCTACAGCACTTGCAAATCCATTCACTTCAGCTAAACTCAAAATATCACCAAAAGAAAGGTCGGTATCATTGGCCAATAGATTTCCGGAAACTGGTACAGTTGCATTTGCCTGAATGCTGTTTACGTCATCAACAGCTACAGGAAAATATTGTACGTTGATAAAACTCTGTGCTGAAGAAGTTCCCATGGCATCTGTTACAGAAACCGTCATCGTACGAATTCCTTCGGTAGCACCTGGAGACTGCTGGTGTCCATATTGAAAAAAGAGTAGAAATGTTTGAAAATCCCCCGCTGGAATGGCTCCCCCTGCATTGTTAGAAATATTGTAAACTCCAGGGCTGGGATTGTCAATACGTAAAACACTACTTCCAGCAGTAGCCGTATTGGGCCCTCCTGTAGCCAATATATCATAGACAGTTACAAACGAACCATCGTCATTAAAAACTGCTACTAACTCTTGCCCCGGATCTACTCCGCCCGTAAAATTAATAGTAGCACTATTAATAAAACCCGAATCAGAAGATATACTGACTCCGAAATCAACCACTTGAAATACACCTCCCGGTGTGGGTGATACGCTAATATTGAAATCGACTCCCGGGGCTGCACCATTTAAATCTACGATCGGTGCTGCCAAACGAAGAGCCGGGATTCTTGTAGCCTTCTGCATTTCAATGTGCACATCTTCAATACGCATCTTTTTCGCAGGGGATACAGATTCTTTCAATTGCTCATACCAAAAGTTGGCCTCAATTGGCCCTGCACCAATGGTTTGAGAGTTGGTGATTGTGCTACTGAACACTATTAGAAAGCCTATCACAGAAAAAAGTAGTGACTTTTCCTTTCTCTGATTGAAATTCCAGCAGATGATACGCTTAGCAAGTCTGTAAAAGCGAGTAGTTTTTGGCATGGGCAAGGCTGTAAAGTTGTTACCAGTTTGAGATTGTATGTATCATTATTCAGGCGCTATAAACACTAAAGAATTAACTGCAACAAGACAAGCCCCAGCATCATCAGGAAGATGATGAAGAGCAGCAGATACTCTCCGTAATTTCTTAGAATTTTATAGATGTTTGTTTTCATTTTTTTGAAACCACTAGATAATTGCATGCACAGAATGTTGGTGTTAATTCAACTTATCTGCTATTAATCAAAAACGTGTGGTTACCAGTGAAAAAGCTACTTAAATGAGGATGTGGGCATGGCAGCTTCTCTACTCATTTCAAATGTAGACTGCCTCGCGCAGATAGCATTACGGTTCAACCGCATACTTTTTACGTAATTTGTATGAATACTGGATTAAGGAACGATACGTTAGATCAAGCCTCGATTTCGAGCTTCAAATAGTAGGCTTTCGTCGCTGCCATCTTCAACACCCAGAAGTTCCTTAATCTGACGTTTTCGTTTTTCAATGGCGCTTAAGGAGAGATCGATATGATTACTCAAATTACGCGTTTGCACTCCCTGGGCCAAGTAATAAAGAATTTTACGATTGGTGTCGTCCAGCGTGAAATTGTTGCGAAGGGTTTTACGGACATACTTTTCAACGGTATGACTATAATACGGGGGATTTTTTAATACTCCTTTAAAGGCGTTGATCAATTCGTTAGAGGTCAAATCGCTTTTCACTACGAGGCCATCGGGATCGGCCGTTTTAAAAATATTGTACAAGCGGTGACCTTCCATGAACATGGTCAATACAATTACTTTGGTTTTCGGTATCACCTTTTTCGCGAGTACCACCAAGTCTTCGCCAGAAGTGTATTGCCCATCAGCGGAGGGTGGTAACTTGATATCTACGAACATGACGTCGTAACCTTTTTTCTTCTTACCAGCCTTTTGAATCAGTTTAACTGCATCCTCACAATTGTGTGCTTTATCAAAAGCAAATGAGTACCCTTCATCCTTGAGTTTACTCAAGGAATTTTGATAACCTTCTACAATCATAGGATGGTCGTCGACCATCAAAACTGAATACTGCATAGCTCTTGAATTTGGCAATAGCAATGATACTTCAAATGTCTAGCAGAGGGGGAAATTCAGAAGGATGACAGTACCTTGGTTGGGGCGCGAGTTGATCTCAATTTGGCCATTCAACTTTGAAGCTCTTGACCGCATATTCTTAAGACCAATTCCTTCGTGTCGTTTGGAAACTTTGAAACCATTTCCATCATCCTTGATGCGTAAAGATATGTTTTTTCCGTCAGAATTGAAATCGATACTTGCATTTTGCGCGCTGCTATACTTACGGATATTTTGAATAGCCTCTTGTAAGATTCTGTAAATGTGAATCTTAGATTTTGCATCAAAAAGTTCCCAATCAATATCAGAATCCATATGAATTTGATAGGAACAGTCGCCGGACACCGAAAGGTCATTGATGAAGTCCTTTAGAAAGCTTTCAAAGTGGGCCTCTTCAATGTGGCCATTGCTTAACTCGTGAGATACTTGGCGTATTTCTTGTTCGATGTTTTTTAATTCGTTCAGGTATTGTTCTCGCTGTCGGACAGCTTCCGTGGAGGATTCGGTATTGAGGGTATCTAAATTCAAACGCGTGCCAAAGAGTTTACTAAGGACGCCGTCGTGTAGTTCTTCGGAGATCCGGGTTTGCTCTTTTAATCGACTTTCGTTGATCTTGTCCTGCTGAACCAGCATCAATTTATAGACCTCTTCATTCGCCTCTTGCTGCTGTTGCTCGAGCAGCAGTTCTTTATTTCTGGATCGCTGGTTCTTGATAACGAAGAGTAGGAAACCCGCAAATACAATAATGGAAGAAGCGGTAATGATCCAAGATTTTTCTTTACTGACCTGCTCTTTCTCAGCAATTACCTGATCGGTCTCGAATTCGATTCGGGCGTATTTGTTGCG
>CAWUKP010000276.1:0-3805 GCA_963922975.1 uncultured Spongiivirga sp.
CCATTGATGGTGGCGCGTATTTGCCAATAGTAGGTGGTGTCTGTTTCTAAAGTAATGTCGTTGTCTACGCCAAACGCATAGTCTACATTGTCCCAAGTATTGTTCAGGAGAATCAAGCTATTCGATGCACTACCGTAAAAGATTTCGTAGTTTACTTCTTCACTGCTAGCGTACCCTTCCCAGGTGAAGGTAGGCGTCACACTGACCAATCCTTCTGAATTGGTGGGTGATGAAAGGTTCAGTATCTCAAGGGTAGGCTGAAAGCTGTTGCCATCGTCGTCGCTACCGCAGGAGAATAGTCCTATGGCTACAAGGAGAAAAAGATATTTTTTGAGTGTTTTCATCATATTGGAGATTTAATTCGAAAGATTAATGAGTTCGGTATTGAAGTCACCGATTAGAATGTTCAATTCTCCTGTAGTAGTATTCGCATCATTGTTTTCCCCACCGAAGTCAGTAACAGAGAAGGAGAAACTGGTGGATACATTTTCACCATTAGGCCTGAAAGTGCCGGTTAAAATACTTCCTGTTAGCGGGTTGCTGCGATCTCCTTCCCACTCTACAAAGGCACTAAGTCCAGAAAAATCTTGGGTCCATGGGGCTGCTGGAAAGGGCGGATTATCGTCAAATTCAATATAGTCTGTGGTATAGCGAAGCGTGATGTTACGCACCCCTCCTTGATCGGCACCGCTGTAAATTATATCGTAATCCGCATCGTGGCGCAGATTGAGCTGCAGGTTGGCAAAATCGTCGTCTTGAGTAAAGGTGCGATCAAAACCATCGCCCGTTACTCGAAAGGAGAATGTTGGTGGCGTATCATCGACTTCTGGGACCTCAGTTTCGCATGAAATGAAAAAGAATCCTAAAAGAAATAGTAGCAATACAACTTGTTTTTTCATGATATCAGTTTTAGAAATAGGCGGTGATGCCGAGGTTAAAGAATAGAGACGAGAGACTTTGCGTTAAGTCATCTGGCGCATCATCATCATTGATGCTTTCCCACGAATAATTGATGCTGGGCTCGAAGGCTAGATGTTCTCCTAAAAAGAAGGCATAGCCTGCACCTAAACGGAAACCAATATTGGTTGTTTTGGTTTCGGAATCTCCAAAGAGACTATCTTCAAGCGTGGTCTTGGAGAAACCTATACCTGCCGCAGCTTCCCCAAAAATCCCATTGTTGAAGTAGTATCGTGCTAGTGGGAGCAGGCCAAATGTGGTGGTTTTGGTAGTAGCCTCTGACAAACCTGTACCTCGTTCCTCTTTATTGCTCGCTAGGCGAAGTTCCATACCAACGGCCAAATTATTTGTTACGAAATACCCTGCTCTAGGGGTAAATTCAACAGTAAATGCCGTCGCCTTATTGCTGTCTGAACCCAAGGTGGCTTTTCTGCTTGTGTTGAAAATATTCACACCTCCGTTGACAAAAAAGGAACCTTTGTCGACTGCTGATTCTGGAATGTCGGATTGGGCAAAGCTGCTAAGGGAAACTAAAAGACCTAAGATTGCTAGCATTATTGATTTCATAATATTCTATTTTAAATGGTGGATATATTGATAAATGGTTTCAATTGCGAAAGGGTAATGACCTTCTGCTTCTTTCTTTATCGAATCTCTTGCAAGACACTTCTGGTGACTAATCTGCCATTACTCTTCTTGGTTTCTTCCTTGACCATGCCGATGCCTCGGGCAATCCATTGGGTGGAATAGTGTGTTTTGGAAGTACCCATTTTGAGTGTATTTGTATAGGTAATTACATAGCACTCGAACGTGCCTGCGGGTACGGTGATTTGTTCCTTTTTGATGACTTTTCGATCGGTCATAGTGACGGTCATAGACATATTCATGATGCCCGCGTCGATTTTCATACGGATCTCACCGTCAGGCAAGGATTGGCCCACCGAAAGTCGGTTCGGAAATGTGAGTCCGTCGCCGGAGACTTCGTATTCCATGCCTTCGTATTGTTGAAGCATTCCAGGCGATAGGATGGCTTCGGGTTCCAAAATAGTTTGACCACCCGAACAACGTACCTTAAAAATGCCGTTGACGATTTCCTTGCCGCGTTTGTCCTTCAATTTGGTATTGAAGCTTATGGTACTCCGAGCAGCATCGGTGATCGTATTTTCAGAAATGGTGGAGAGGCGATCGCGCTTGTCGAATTGGTGGATGACTAAGGTTTTGCCTTCCTGTGAAGGGTAAAAAGGCGAACAGCTATTCTGTGCGGTGAGTGGAAGGCTCATGGTTATGGCGATGGCAATTAATAGAGTTTTCATGTGGTTTCGTTTTTGGTTCTATTCTTAATGATCTTTGAAGAAGAAGGTTAACATGAACCAAAAAAACCAGGCCGGAGACCTGGTTCTTCCACTTCGCCAAAGGCAACCTCCTTTAAAAAGATGAGTTTGGCGACGTAACCAAAAAGCTAGGGGTTGAGTGGTCGTTCTTCGTATGTAAATGTGAAATGAAAGGCTTCGTCAGTGGCTCCTTCAGGAATAGCTCCAACACGAATAATTTGACCTCCTTCATTGCGTTCTGTCGCTAAGTTGAAAAGCGTACCTTCCACAGTGATCTGTGAAATTTCATTCGGTGCGAAAAAATAGGCCACAAATACATCAATGCTATCCAATAACAACAAAACCGGCTGGAATGACAAGGTATTAAAAGGACCTTCATTGTTGGCATAGGTTATTGGAATGCCCTGCCAATTGATCAGCTGATTTTGACTGTTTAGGACAATTTCACTATCGCCCACATTGTATTGACCTCCAGTAAAACTTACGGGTATATCGGTGGAAGTGGTAAGGTTAGTCACAGTAGTGATGATGTTGCCGTCATATTCAATGCTGATCCGATTATTAACAACAAAATCATCTACCTGATAGATAAGCCCTTGATCGTTATAGCCAAATTCATAAACGGCACCTGATCCTCTGAAGGACTCCAATTGGTTATTTTCGTTGTAGGAGAGAAACACAGTTTGCGTGTCGCCATCACTGGCAGTAATCTCTACGGGCAAAAAAATGCTAGTAGGCGTAGGATTCGACCCGCCATCGTCGTCGCTGCTGCAGCCAAAGCCGCAGGCGATTAATAAGAGCCAGGTAATTCTAAATAAGGTTTTCATTGTGTTAATGTTTATTGTTTTACAAATTCAACACGTCGGTTTTGAGCTTTACCTTCATCGCTTGCGTTCGATGTCAGAGGTTCTGATTCGCCTTTACCAGTGGTGGTGATGCGACTAGCCGAAATACCATATTGGTTTTCCATGCTGTTTTTTACGGCCATGGCGCGTTTTTTTGAAAGCTCCAGATTGCTAGCCTCGCTTCCATCACTATCAGTATGGCCAATGATGAGGATTTTTACCTCAGGATTTTCTTCTAGCACTTTGGCGATCTCTCGAATCACCTTGTAGGATACAGGTTTTATGGTAGCACTTCCCGATTCAAATTGAATGGCATTGGTAGACAGGCGTCCTTCGGTAAGGAGTTTACTCCGGTTGTCGACGCCCGCTTTGCCCATTCTGAAATTGGTGATGTACACATCATCTTTTCCAAATTCATCTCGAAAGCCTTTGCTAAGCAGTTTGAAGGTCAATTTTCCTTCCGGAACCAAGCGAGGTACGTCTACGATTTTCTCGGCATTGATCCAAACGCGCATGCGTGATTTATTAACGGCAATGGAGATCCGCGATTTACCTTTGATGGTATTCCGATAGTCTTTTCCAATTTCGTTGCGCAGCTGGCGTTCACCTTTCACTTGCTTTTCAACGACGCCAGGCGAGGAGTAGCAAAACTGGCATAAAGAGAGCTCTGCC
>CAWUKP010000277.1:0-3790 GCA_963922975.1 uncultured Spongiivirga sp.
CCGTTATTCACAATCAAAAGGATAAGTTACCATTTACATTTAGGTGGATAGGTAAGAAGATGGTTGTCAACTTGGATGGAAGTGAAGAAAATATGAAAAAAGGGACCGAAATTCTTAAAATAAATGACATACCGGTATCAGAGATTCAAAGTAGATTAATGCCATATGCGAAGGCTGATGGTGCTACGGATAAAAGTAGAATTAGGCAGTTGGAGGTAGAGGGCTATCCTTACAGATATAATGCATTTGATGTTTTCTATCCCCTAGTTTACCAAGTGGAAGATGTCATTCAGTTGGACATAAAAATACCAACCGGTAAGGAAAGAAGAGTCTCGGTAAGCCCAACAACCCGCGAAGAGAGAGCAGTGAGTCTCAGAGATAAATTTTCTGATTTTGCTTTCATCAAGGAGGATTTATGGAGTTATGAAAAGGTAGGATCCAAAGTGGGGTTGTTGAAAGCAGGGACTTTTGATGACCAAGGCATGGACAGAGATTGGAGAAATTATTTCTCCACTACTTTCAAGCAGATAAAAACAGATGGTATAGAGCATCTTATCGTTGATTTGAGAGAGAACCAAGGCGGATTCGATGAAATTGGGCTTGGCTTATTGCAGCACCTATTGCAAAAATCAGGAACCGTCGAAGACTTCATAAGCAAATCGCGATACAAGGACTTTCCGGATATTCTCAAGCCTCATGCCAAATCATGGGGAAATCCATGGTATTATACACTTGATGTATTGGCAGAAAAAGATAAGGATGGCTATTATTTGTTACCTGAGGAAAAAGGAGGCCGCATTAAGCCCGCCAAAAATGCCTTTAAGGGACAAGTTTATTTTTTAATTGGTCCAGCCAATGTTTCTATGGCCTATTATTTGGCCAGAGCTATCAAAAAATACCAGCTTGGAACACTTATCGGTGAGGAGACAGGGGGGAACCAACTTGGAATTAATGGGGGACAAATTTTATTCCTTCGGTTGCCCTATTCACAAATTGAGATCGATTTCCCTGTTGAAGGTAGCTTTTCCAAAGAAGAAGGATTGTCCAATAGCGGAATCTTTCCAGATCACCAGATTTCGGTTACGGTTCACGATATCAAAGTTGGTAAAGATCCGCAACTCGAAAAAGCACTTTTATTGATCCAAGAACGGCCTTAAAACATTCAGGATGAGAACTACTCTATTTGTACTTTGTATAATATATACCACAGCATTTGCATATTCCCAATGTGAAGCCGCAAATCAAGACACTATGGATCCCTCAGTGGTGGCCGACAACTCAGGTATTGTGCAAGCAATGGCTGCTTTGGAGACCAACGAGTATTTTGAATTGACGGGCTTGCTAATAGGGGACAATTATGAAATAACCTCCTTGAATGTCTTCACCGCAAGCACTACCAATGCTTTTGTTACGATTAGAAGTGCAGTGGACAATTCTGTCATTGCCAGTGGTTTCACTCCTTTTGACTTCGATGCCACTACACCTGTGGTAACAGTTCATTTTTTCCCTGATAGTAGCTGTGATGCATCATCTAACTTTACATTGGCCATCATTTATCAGCAGAATAGAACCACTCTTTCTTTGGGTGAAGTCGATTGGAATGGTCCTTCGGTATATCCATCACCATTCAGTACTCGATTATCCATTGACGCTAATGACATAATTTCAAAAGCAACTATTTACAATCTCTCAGGCCAAGTAGTATTAGAATTGATTAACTGTGGAAGAATTTGTGAATTACAAACGGCAGCACTGTTTCCTGGATTGTATTTCTTGCAGATAAATACCCAAGATGGAAGGCGTTTCACTCAGCGTATAGTGAAAAGGAATTGATTTATCTAGGTACGATGAAGCGAAGTTGTTTTGTACGTTTGGAGGGAATTCTTCTAGTGGCTGTGATCTATTTGGCACAAAGTTGTCAAAATACATCCGTGCATTCAAATGAAAGTAAGGATTCTGGAGTGAGTATCGAGTACCCTGAGGTGTATGAACTGTCCAACATCATTCTAGCGCTTACAGAATACGGACAAAAAGACCGTTGGGAAGTTCGCAAGGGTTTCCCGTATTATCGAGACGTTATGACGTATTTCAAGCCTTACGAAAACCATCCGTTACTGGATTCGGTAAACTATTCGAGAGCGCGCTGGAAAGAGTATTTGAGCTTTCGTACAGACGCCTATGCCTTTGATTTTAATGAGAAAGAGGAGCTGGAACGAACAATAGACTTTCTGACCAATCCAGAGGTTACTCCATTTGATGACCATCTAGAGTTGATTAACGATTTTGCCAGGAAATCAAAGTTTAGGTCTTTTTTTAAACAACATCAGTCTATCAGGGAGGAGCTGTTGGAGAACTATGAGCAAGATCATTTCATTGGTGAAATGAGAACCTTTTTGCAAAGCCAGTTCTCGGCGGCCGTGAACGAAAAAAAATACAAGGTTGTGGTTTCCCCATTTGTGTATCGGATGAACTGCCACCGCTCAATCGATTCCTTAACTGAAGCCGATTTCCCAACGCTTGCCGACCATATATTGTTTGATAGCATCCCAGGTTCTAAAGAGAATAAAATTATTGCATGCCATACCTTATTTACTGAAATGGATCATGCTTATGTCAACCCTGCCTCCAGGCAGTATACCGCGGAAATTGAAAAGGCTTTCAAAGATTCTATTTGGAATGTGAAAAGCGGTTACGACGCTTATTCAAATGGCGTGTTCAATGAATATATGACTTGGGCCGTCTACGATGTATTTTTACAAGAATACTTTCCGGAACATGCTGATCCTATCACTACCTATTGGCACTATCAAAATGACAGTCGAGGATTTCAATACTCCTATTACTTCGCTAACCTCTTGAAAACGCTTCGCAAAAATCAAAAAAGTAATGAACGTATTGAGGACCTATACCCTAAACTCTTGAAACTACTGGCCAAACGTCAGCATCAACTTTCAAAGCCTAAGGTTCTGAGTACAGACACGGTTGCCATAGACTTCAAAAACAAAGCTTCGTTAAAAGTAAATTTTTCCGAACCTATGGAACCAGTAGGTGAATTCCAATTACTACTTCGTTCACAGAAAAAAATAGATACACTAGAGGTTTCCAGAAAGTCAAACTTATCGTGGAGTGCGCATCACCAAGCATTGCATTTTGACCTTGACCCTACAGCATTTCAGAACCAACCCCACTTGGTTGTCTATCTCAATTGGTGGGGAGTGCAAAAGCCGTTATTGAGTAAAAGAGGTGTACTCTTGACCAGTGGAAGCAAAATCATTATTAAAAATGAATGATCGAATAACAACATATATCGTCCTTTTCCTATCGTTTGTTGTTTCTGTGGATGCTCAGGTGGTTACCCCAGAGCGATTGGGATTTTCTCAACATACGATTGAAAATAACGACCTCGGTGAATTTTCATATTACCTCTATTCTGAAAATAGTGCAATAAAAAAACCACTATTGTTCTATCTAGAGGGGTCTGGAGCGTTTCCAACCTTCTATAAGACTGGTAATGGTATAGCCACAACCATTCCCTTTGATTATTCACAGGTTGCCAAAAATTATCACGTTCTCATCGTCGGAAAACCAGGGGTTCCTTTCTTAGGGGAAGTGCATACAGATGCCACAGGTAATGTGCACTATAGTGAACCATTACAGTATACCAAAAGACTCTCTTTGGAATGGCGAGTTAATGCCGCATTGGCAGCACATAACGACCTGGACCAAAAGTCCATAAATTTTGACCATATTATCTTGTTCGGATTCTCGGAAGGTGCGCAAGTGGCCCCAT
>CAWUKP010000278.1:0-3770 GCA_963922975.1 uncultured Spongiivirga sp.
ACGAGTTTTTGTTGAATACCTTGTCGGCCACTAAGATGTTGTAATTGGTCAGCGGCTCTGTAACTACCTCTCTTACATCATTGGTGATGGTGTCTCTGATGCGCGCTTTGGTGATTTTAGTTACTGCGTTAAACACGCCAAGTCCCCAATTGTTTTCGGTTCTTCCAGAAACTTTGAGCGCGTTGAGGAGGTCCACTCGCGAAGGATTTTCCAGAATCTCTTCGTTTTCCTGAAGTTCACCTACATCTCCAGTAGGCGCGCTACCTACACGTCTGCTAAAGAATAGGTTTCCTTTGTTGAAGAGATCAATACCTTCTACAAAAAACTGTCGGTTTTCGTTGAACACTTGTTCAAAAGGACCTAGGTTCAATTCAACATCGTCGAAGGCCACCTGACCAAAGTCGGGGATGAGGGTGGCATCTAGGGTGAAGGCATCGCTGATGCCGTATTTCAAGTCCATGCCAGCGGCAAAATCGGTCGTATTCTCGCCATCCTCAGCGGTAAAAGAAGTCTGCGCAAAAGGAAAAAGATTCAAACGAAAGGGAGGATCGATATTCTTCAATCCTTTCACGAGGCCATTGTACTGTGTTTGGATTCCGACGGTTACGTCGATTTGGTTCCAAACATAGGTTTCATTGCGGTGTTTGACTTCGCGATAGAAGTTGATACTCCAGTTTTGCACATTGGCCTCAGGAAAACGCAAAGCGTTATACGGTATTTTAAATTCTGCATACCAGCCTTTTTCGTCAAAAGAAGTATTGCATTGCCAAACTACATTGTAGCCAATATCAAAATTTTCGGGATCCACGCGCAAATCGCCAATGGTACCTGCACTCGTTACTTGAAAGCGCACTTCATTGAGCCCATCGTTGTAGGTGTTAATGGCGATCTCAAAAAGATCTGCTTGTACAAAGACATTATCGCGCTGACTGAATTGGCGAAGAATGCGGTCTGGTTCGTTATCATATAAATAGACGCCAAAGTAAATGGCCTTATTATCATATGCCATTTTCACCTCTGTTTGATGGGTCTCAGGAGCAGGACCGACGTTGGTAGGTTGGAACATAAAGAAATCCTTCGCAGGCGTAATCGTTTGCCAAATAGCATCGTCGAGTTTTCCATCAATTTTTGGTGGATTGGTGATTGGGGTGGCTTGAATTTCCTTTTTTTCTTGGGAATAAGTCTGTAAACAAAGGAAGACGGAGAAGAGCAGTATGAACTTCTTAATCATGTATGATGGCTTGCTAGTTCGTGCAATATTACTGCAATCGCAGGGCTTCCTGTATCAAGGCTTTCACAAATAAACGTTAAAACAGTACTAATTCTGTTTAATGTTATCGAAATTTGATTAAACAAAATTGCTATGAAAACAAAATCACATATAGAGCGAGCCACTTTTGGAGGAGGATCGTTTTGGACCATGGAAGCTATTTTTGAACAAATAGCAGGTGTAAGTATTGTCACTTCTGGATATGCGGGCGGCGCTTTACAGCAACCTAAATATCGCGATGTATGCTCAGGAAAGACTGGGCATGCAGAAGTGGTACAGATCAAGTACAATCCCGAGCTAATTAGCTACGAAGAACTGTTGGAAGTTTTCTTCGCTATGCATGATCCTACCACCATCAATCAACAGGGGGTAGATAAGGGATCGCAATATCGTTCTGTAATTGTTGCGCACAATGAGGCGCAAAAAGAAGCCGCACAAAATTTTATAGCGTCTCTTGTGGAAGGTCAAGTGTTTCAAAAGCCTTTAC
This sequence comes from uncultured Spongiivirga sp., assembly GCA_963922975.1. Classification (GTDB taxonomy): domain Bacteria; phylum Bacteroidota; class Bacteroidia; order Flavobacteriales; family Flavobacteriaceae; genus JANQRC01. The sequence continues at coordinate 1,758 of CAWUKP010000278.1, forward strand.
AAACGGAGATTTTAAGTGGTGCAACTTTTTATGAAGCGGAGTATTATCACCAAAATTATTATTCAATTCATTGCGAACAACCGTATGGCCGCGTGATCATTGCTCCAAAATTGTCTAAATTGCATGAACTTTATCCGAACATCGTTAAATCCATTCACAAACCACAATTACACCTAGCCAGCTAATGCCTTATAAAAGATTTGAGGAATACAACATCCAAATTACGGATGACGTTCAAGACCGTTACCGAAATATCATTGAAGATTTAGGAGAAGACGTAGACCGCGAAGGCCTGCTCAAAACACCGGAGCGTGCGGCCAAAGCAATGCAGTTTCTGACCCAGGGGTACTATCAAGATGCCGCTGAAATACTTCGCAGTGCCATGTTTAAGGAATCCTATAACGAAATGGTCATTGTAAAGGACATTGAGCTGTATTCCTTATGCGAACATCATATTTTGCCCTTCTTTGGCAAGGCACATATTGCCTACATTCCCAATGGATATATTGTAGGCTTAAGTAAATTACCTCGTATTGTGGATGTTTTTGCGCGCCGATTACAAGTGCAAGAACGCTTAACAGAACAAGTGTTAGATTGTATCAATGAAACCCTACAACCACAAGGAGTAGCTGTTGTTATTGAAGCAAGCCATATGTGTATGATGATGCGCGGTGTTCAAAAACAAAACTCGGTAACGACCACCTCCGGATTTAGAGGGGCGTTTGAGCAACAGGAAACGCGTAATGAATTCCTGAAACTAATCAGCGAGAGGCTCTCCTAATACTTGGCATCTTTATTGCTTACCTTTGACATACACAATCTAAATTTTATGTCGTCAAAAAGTGATAAAAAATACCGAAAACTGTTCCTGAGTATTGTACTTGATGGTTTAGGTATGCTAACTTCCTCGTGGCTGCTGCCCATCATTGGTGATTTTGGTGATGTGGTCTGGGCGCCGCTTTCCGCATACATTATGATTCGTATGTACAAAGGATCTCAAGGACAAATTGCAGGTGCCGTGACCTTTATCGAAGAAGCCATTCCAGGCATGGATTTTATACCAACCTTCACCCTGATGTGGTTATACACCTATGTTTTTAGAGGGAAAAAAGCACAAGAAATCATTGATGTTTAATACTTTCGCGACCCAAATTATAATTACATGATTGCGACCATTTGTCGAAAGGCACATTTCAACGCTGCACATCGTTTGCACAACCCGAATTGGACTGACGAAAAGAATCAAGAAGTTTTTGGGAAGTGTAATAATCCCTTTTACCACGGTCATAATTTTGACTTAGAAGTGCGTATCCGTGGCGAAGTAGATCAGGAGACTGGTTTTATTATGGATATGGCGGAACTCGGACAGATCATCAAAAGAGAGATTGAGCAACGCTTCGATCATAAAAACTTAAACCTCGATTGCCCAGAGTTTGCCAACATTTTGCCTTCCACAGAAAACTTTGCAAAGATTATTTACGATTATTTGAAAGCCGTCTTACCGCAGCAGCATCAATTGCATATTACGCTACATGAAACTTCCAAAAACTCGGTAGAATACGGAGATTGGTAATGTTTTGAGGATCTTCTAGCTGCCTCGAGAACTAACTACTACTGACTAATGTTAATGTCGAAGGTAGCGGCAATATCAGTATCGCCCCCTGCATTGGCAATATCACCTTGCGCCACCCCAGGTGCAAACTTATCCAGATCGTGACGAAGGGTAACCCCCAAGGTGCCAGCTGTAGCCCCATTGGTGCGAAGGGTGAAGCTTAAACCAATTGGATTTCCGTTGACATCCATGTCTGTATACATCGTAGAAATAGAACTCGTTACTACCTGAGCGTCAAAGAAAAATTGATGCTCAGTAGCCTCCGCCAAAACTTCTAAGGCAACATCTTCATTAGGATTGACGGTTTCATTGAGTAGATCTATGCTCCCGTTGTAAATGGTTTGGGTCATCAAATCTCCAGAAACAGTCACGTCGGGAGGATTTGGGCCATCGCCATCCAA
>CAWUKP010000279.1:0-3768 GCA_963922975.1 uncultured Spongiivirga sp.
CGAAGGTACGCTGGTCTACAATGCGTAATTCTTCGGCACGACGGAAATTATACCCCAATCGAATGTTGAATGGTTTGGTCGGGAAAAGTTCAGCGCCAATCACGGTGTGACGTAACACTTCTTGAAAGAAGCCTACGTTTTCTTCATTCACACCGCCGTCTAAGGTGAATTCATCGCGATTCGGATTGGCAAAGGCCAAATTCCAATCGTGTAAATTTTCCAAGGTGAGATGCCACCTCACAGGCACATTGGGCACGGCTTGTGAGATTCCAAAATCTACAGCGAAAGGTAAATCTTCGCGAAGCCCTGCATAGGTGGTGAATTGCGTTCCGATATTTCGCAGTACTAGCGAAACATCCAAGCCTAAATTTTCGTTTCGGTAGTAACCGCCGATGTCGATGGCGCCACCCAAAGAAGTAAACTCTTCTAGCTTAGAAGAAATCAATTTGACATTGGCCCCCACGTAAAAGTCGCTAAACGGAATGTTTTTGGCATACCCGAAAGAAAGGGCGACCTCATTTCCTGTGAAATCTTGGGTGAGTTGTCCGTTTTCGTCACGACCTTCAAAGGTACCGTAGTCGATATAGTTCACCCCAGCGTGAAAGGTTCCTGTACGACGATCCCACTCGTAAGCATAGGCCGCTGAACCGTAATTGATTCCGCCTAAATAACTCACATAATTCAACGCCAGCTGGTTGTCCATTTCGTTGTTAATGGTGGCTGGGTTGAATAAGGGAGTGGTGACGTCGTAATCGTAGTTGGTGATCACCTTCCCTCCTAAGGCCGCTTGGCGAGGCGAAGACACCAAATTAAGGAACTGATAGGTATACCGCCCTCCTATTTGCCCATAGCAAAAAACGGTAGTGGTGAAGCAAAGCGCAAAAAGTAGTTTTTTGGGCATGGGCGCAAAATAACGAAATACTTTAGACAGTATCTCTATGAAAACGCCTTAAGTAGGAGATTATTTTCCCTACACCTGAAACGGGCCATTGTGGTTTCGACCTCCCCATATGGAGAGGTGACCACTATAGTTTCTTCGCGTGTTTAACCTTCTGATTTGTAATGGCTAAGTCGATCACCTCACTCATATCTGTCACGTAGTGAAATGTCAGGCCTTTCAGGTATTCTTCTTTGATCTCCATGATATCCTTACGGTTGTCTTCACAAAGGATGATCTCTTTGATACGCGCTCGTTTGGCAGCCAAAATTTTCTCTTTGATACCCCCTACTGGCAATACTTTTCCACGTAGTGTGATCTCACCCGTCATGGCGATGCTCTTTTTCACTTTTCGCTGAGTGAATAGCGACACCAAAGACGTAAGCATCGTGATACCAGCACTGGGTCCGTCTTTGGGAGTAGCTCCTTCTGGCACGTGAATGTGTACGTTGTACTTATCAAAAACTTCGGGGTTGATGCCCAAACGATCTGCGTTCGCCTTGATGAACTCCATAGCAATGGTGGCTGATTCTTTCATCACCTTGCCTAAGTTTCCTGTGATGCTCAACGTGCCTTTCCCTTTGGAAATGATGGATTCGATAAAGAGGATATCGCCGCCTACGCTGGTCCAGGCCAAGCCTGTGACGACGCCAGCCACATCATTATTCTCATACTTATCGCGATCAAATCTAGGACGTCCGAGTACTTTCTCAACATCTTCATTGCTCACTTTGACTTCGTAGGCGTCTTCCATGGCAATCGATTTCGCCGCATAACGTACCATTTTAGCGATCTGCTTTTCAAGACCACGCACGCCCGATTCGCGGGTATAACCCTCAACGATACGTTCAAGCTGTTTTTTGCCAATTTTCAAGTCTTTGGTCGACAGTCCGTGTTCTTTCAATTGTTTAGGCAATAAGTGTTGCTTCGCGATTTCTACCTTCTCTTCGATGGTGTAGCCCGTTACGTTGATGATCTCCATTCGATCGCGCAGTGCCGGCTGAATGGTAGCCAAACTGTTGGCTGTGGCGATGAACAACACTTTGGAAAGGTCGTAACCCAACTCCAAAAAGTTATCGTGAAACTCCGTGTTTTGCTCTGGATCCAGTACTTCGAGCATAGCCGACGAAGGGTCGCCTTGGTGACTGTTAGAAAGCTTGTCGATCTCGTCTAGTACAAATACAGGATTGGACGTACCCGCTTTTTTAATGCTTTGGATTAAGCGTCCTGGCATGGCGCCAATGTAGGTTTTACGGTGTCCGCGAATTTCCGCTTCGTCGCGCAAGCCTCCGAGCGACATGCGCTCATATTCGCGATCCAGCGCCTCGGCCACAGATTTCCCAAGCGATGTTTTCCCTACGCCAGGAGGGCCATATAAGCAAAGGATGGGCGACTTCATATCGTTGCGCAACTTGAGCACCGCCAAATACTCGATGATACGACGTTTCACATCTTCTAGTCCGTAGTGATCGCGATCCAAAATGGTTTGCGCCCGCTTGAGGTCGAAATTATCTTTGGAATATTCTTCCCACGGTAAATCCAAGATCAGGTCTAAATAATTGCGCTGAATGGAGTATTCGGCCACCTGAGGGTTCATGCGCTGCATTTTGGCCAACTCTTTGTCGAAATGTTCCTCTACCTTTTTACTCCATTGTTTCTTTTTCGCGCGTTGGCGCATTTCTTCTACCTCTTGCTCGTAAGAAACCCCGCCCAACTCTTCTTGGATGGTTTTCATTTGTTGGTGCAGGAAGTATTCGCGCTGCTGCTGATCCATATCGGTACGCACTTTCGATTGAATATCCTGACGCAGCTCCAATTTTTGTAATTCAACGTTCAAATGCTTTAATGTAGCCAAGGCACGCTCCTTCAAATCGTTGATTACCAATAGCTTTTGCTTCTCTTCCACGGAAATATTCATGTTGGAAGACACAAAGTTGATCAAGAACGAATTGCTCTCAATATTTTTAATGGCGAAGGAAGCCTCAGAAGGAATGTTTGGACTTTCTTTAATGATTTCTAGAGCGATATCCTTGATAGAATCAATAATGGCATCAAACTCTTGGTCTGGCGTTGCGGGTTTGGTTTCTAGTGTTTCGCGCACGGTTGCCTTTAAATAGGGATCTTCTGCCAAAATCTGATCAGTCGCAAAGCGTTTCTTTCCCTGTAAGATCACAGTGGTATTGCCATCGGGCATTTTCAAAACGCGAAGAATGCGCGCTACGGTGCCTATTTGGTGAATGTCTTGCACCCCAGGATTTTCCACCGCTTCGTCTTTCTGTGAGACCACGCCGATCACTTTATTGCCTTGATTGGCTTCGCGGATCAGTTGGATTGACTTGTCCCTACCCGCGGTAATCGGAATCACCACCCCAGGAAAGAGTACTGTATTTCGAAGGGGAAGAATGGGTAGTGCCTCGGGTAAAGGCTCACGAATGATTTCTTCTTCATCTTCGGGCGTCATCAACGGAATCAAATCCGCTTCATCGTGCACATCTTGTAATGACAAACTGTCAATATTTATAAATCGTTGTTTACTCATAAGACTATAATTAAGCCAAACTGTCACTCTTTTTATGGGGCTGCCTCATAAAACATCTTCCATTTTCTGGGCAAGTCCTTGATTTTGAGCGGTTCGTTTGACTTCTGCTGCTATCTATTTGCATAGATGGGACAATTGTCGTGCCACGTTGTGACGGTTTACACTTGTCAGCATATTGGAATTGGAGTTGTTGGTTGTTGGTTGTTGGTTGTTGGTTGTTGGTTGATGGTTCTTGGTTCTATTCTCTATTCTCTATTCTCTATTCTCTATTCTCTATTCTCTATTCTCTATT
>CAWUKP010000280.1:0-3762 GCA_963922975.1 uncultured Spongiivirga sp.
CCTCTTCCACAAAAACTCTCTCCTGTCCTCCCATATGCGGGGATGACAACCAAATTTTAGTTTTTTTACTCATTGTTCGTCTTTATTATCTTTCCTGGTACACCAACAACCACGCAATGATCGGGCACGTCACGATGAATAACACTGCCCGCGCCAATTTTACTCCATTTGCCAATTTTTACTTTTGGCAATACCGTTGCTCCAGCTCCTATCTGTGTTCCTTCACCAATCATTACTCCTCCAAGAACTGTAGCATTCGGACTGATGTGTACGAAATCCTCGAGAATGCAATCGTGTTCAACGATACTTCCTGTATTGACAATGCAATGTTGTCCAATATGGGCATTGGGGTTGACAATACTTTTCGGCATCACAATTGTTCCGTCACCAATGGCCGACACGAGATTAGATACGTAAGCGTCGCGGTGAACTGGACTCGCGAATTGACACTTCAAGGAGTCAACGATTTCCTTTCGTTTCATATTATCACCAATGCATATAACCAAAGTATCGGTTGGCTTTACGCTTGAATTGCTTTGGAGGATTGGTATTCCAAAGAGATCATTCTCGGTACTGTAATCGTCATAAATACCCTTAATGAGGTAGGTGTTCGTTGATTGCAAAACATCGATAACCACTTTTGCATGTCCACTAGCTCCGTATAAATAAATCTCTTTCTTGCTCATGGTACTCCTTACTATCAATTGGATCCTGTAAATCGTTCTGTGGTTGCCATTCCTTCGGTGTTGATATCAGCAGCTTGTATAATTTTGATAACCGTTTTGAATAATATTTTCACATCCAGTGTGAAACTTTGATTTCGCACATACCAAACATCCAGTTCTAATTTTTTCGTCCAACTAATGGCGTTGCGCCCATTGACTTGAGCCCAACCTGTGATCCCTGGTTTTACTCGATGTCGTAGCTTTTGTTCTTCGCTATACATGTCAAGGTACTCTGGCAGTAAAGGTCTTGGCCCCACAAGGCTCATCTGACCCAAAACTACATTAATCAATTGTGGAATTTCGTCTAAGGAAGTCTTGCGAATCACTTTTCCTACGCGCGTCATTCGTTTTTCGTCTGGAAGGAGCTTACCCTCGCGATCTTTTTTATCGTTCATTGTCTTGAACTTGATCACTCGGAATATCCGTTCGTCTTTACCAGGTCTGTCTTGTAAGAAAAATGGAGAACCCTGATTGACAATCAAAAGACAAAACAACACCATTAAAAAAATGGGCGACAAGAGCAGCAGCGCCAGTAGCGAGAAGAAAAAGTCTGCAATTCTTTTGACCTTGGTATACCACATACTTATTTAGGCACTTGTTGTAGGATCTCTGCAATCTTAGGTGTTAAGATCGATTTATCATAAACGGTTTCAGCCAATTTTCGAGCATTCAAACCAAAAGTGTGATGCAACTGCTCGTCGTCTTTGAGTTGTATTAATTTTTCTATTAACTCGGCCGGTTTCTCAGGATCTGCGTACAAACCACATTGATTCTCTTCAACCAGATTTTTTGTCCATCCACTAGAATTTACCACAATTGGAATTCCCGCAGCCAACGAATCGAACAGCTTATTCGGTGAGTTGGTTTTCAAGATATCCAGATTCCTAAAAGAGACCACGGAAACCGCACAAAGATTTACCAAGGTAGAGGTTTCCTTCATCGAAAACTTTCCTAAAAAAGATACATTTTTTAACCCAAACTCTTCGGTCATTTTTTGCAGCGCGGGCATGGTGCTTCCTTCACCTAAGAACACAAATTGAAAGGCATCAAGCTTTCGTTCCTGTGCAATTTTTGCCGCTTCAATGATGTATTCAAGCCCATTGGCTAGCCCCATGGCTCCAAAATGAACCACATTGAATTTGTCGGTTTGCAATCCCACTGATTGCGCAAAAGCCAACTCATCTTCCGTAGCTGAGCGCCGGTAGAATTTATCGATTTTGGCCATGTTGGGCACCATGCTCGTTTTCCCGTGGGTAAATTCAAAACGACGTACCCCTTCTTCCATTCCGGGTGAAAGAGCAATGATATGAGATGCCTTTTTATATATTCTCTTTTCCAAAAGCACCGCTATTTTTTGCAAGATTGGATTCTTTAGACCTCCCATTTGAATAGGCACCTCAGGCCAGAGGTCTCTTACTTCAAATACGAAAGAAATCCTTCTAAACCTCTTCAAGAACAGAGCTGGTATACCAATAGTCAACGGCGTGGAAGTGGCGTACACCACATCTACGTTCTTCACTTGGAAGCTATTATACGTTGCACGAATCATGAAGCTAAAAAATGCCCATGCCCGTTTGAGAATGCTCATTTTATTGTCGTATGGAGTATTCAGATACACCAATTCAATCCCCTCGAAATTCTCCTTCATTATGGATTGCTCCATATTGTTTTTAGAGGTAAGCATGGTCACTGTATGGCCCTGTTCAAGAAATTGTTTAGCAATCCAATAGGAACGGGTGCCTCCAGCTTCAGATGGTTTTTTGAAGTATTGGTGTATATACAGTATTCTCATGCCGCTATTCTTGGCGCAAATATATTAGAAAGAAGTCTTTTGCCCCATTCTTTTCCCAATATCACGCCCTATTTACGCTGAAACATCTTTCTTCTGTGTAGCCAAGGTAGTTAAATAGAAAAGGGTTAAAGGGACGGGGCTAAGTATTAGTCCTCCTGAAAGTGTTGCAGCTAGAAATGCAAGAAGATATACTACTTTCATTGAATGCTCCTGCATCCGCAAGAAGTAATTCTTTATAAACAGAACGTACACAATTAGGCCTACAACACCAAATAATATATAAATATCAAATATCTCTATTTCAATTCTCATAAGATTATAATCTGACCCACCGAAAAGATAATTCCATGAACTCCAATCGCCTTTAACGATTTGCCACGTACGTTCTAGATTTTCACTGCGGGTGGATGAAAGTGCAGAAATCAAACCTTTGCTTTCGTAGATGCCTTTCCAGAAATCGCTTACATTTAATAACCAGTTCAGGAGTGTTTGCGCGAAGAGTATCACACAAACGAAACTTACTCCTGCAGCCCATCTAAAAATCTTTTTGTACGAAGATTTAAAACACAAATGATACACTAGCAAGAGAAGTATAAAGAGCAATAATGCTTTCTTTCCAATAAGCATAGAAGCTACCATACTTAACAACCAAAAAATAAGATTATTAGAGTTCTTTAGATAACGCCAATACCAGTAACAGATAAGCATAAGATAGAAATACTGAGCCTCACCCACCTGTGAAAAAAGGCCAATTTGCCCGAAACGATAGGAGTTGGGATATGACTTAAAGAATTCACCCCCCCAAACAAATCCAATGAGCATCAACAGTACATTACCTGCCAAAACAATATGCACAAATTTGATGGTTTTTTGCGCGAAAAGATGAGTCTTCCGGGCCTCCGAAAGATTTGCCACTACCACAAAGATGAACATGGCTTTGATGAAGAAATACAGGTCACCATTGGACAATTCCCCAAGAAAACGCTGCGCGATATTTGCAACCCCTTTGTAGCTCAATTGACCGAGAATAAAACTGGTAGTGAGCAGTAAAACAAACATCCAGAGTTTTCGATCCCTGACTTTCGCAATCATTCGATATAATAGTGAAAGAAAGACTATAAACAGTATTACTGCCTTCATCCGAATCAAGTAGTCCGAATCGTCAAATCTTTGAATACGTTGGTAGAAGTCAGTCAAAAAGACTACTACAAAGAATAGAATAGTACCAAATGCCAAGGGAAACGT
>CAWUKP010000281.1:0-3753 GCA_963922975.1 uncultured Spongiivirga sp.
GTTGATGCCATCAAAAGCACCACCAGCAATGAAGAGAATATTTTCAGTATTGACTTCGATGAACTTTTGATCCGGATGCTTTCGTCCGCCTTTTGGGGGCACATTCACGACGGTTCCTTCTAGCAGCTTCAACAAGGCTTGCTGTACGCCTTCGCCAGAAACGTCTCGTGTAATCGATGGATTGTCACTCTTTCGAGCAATTTTGTCGATCTCATCGATGAAAACAATACCTCTTTGGGCTTTCTCCAAATCGTAATCTGCTGCCTGCAACAAACGCGTGAGGATACTTTCGACATCTTCACCAACGTAGCCCGCTTCGGTAAGCACTGTTGCATCTACGATGGCCAACGGAACGTTCAGCATTTTGGCAATGGTTTTTGCCATCAAAGTCTTACCGGTACCCGTTTCACCGACAATAATGATGTTACTCTTTTGGATTTCTATATCATCAGCTTTTGGCGTTTGCAACAATCGTTTGTAGTGATTGTAAACCGCCACCGACATTACTTTTTTGGTGTGTTCTTGCCCAATAATGAACTGATCTAGGAATGCTTTGATCTCCATGGGACGCTTGAGCTCCAACTCTTCAGAAAGCTCAGAACTTTTCTTTTGTTTCGATTCTTCTAAGACAATCCCATACGCCTGCTCGATGCAACGGTCGCAAATATGTGCGTCCAGCCCCGCAATGAGCAGATTGGTTTCAGATTTTTTCCTTCCGCAAAAGGAACATTGGAGTTCTTCCTTGGCCATATTACGCGTCTCTTTCCAATACTTCGTCGATCATCCCGTAGGCCTTTGCTTCGGGTGCTTTCATCCAGTAATCGCGGTCGCTATCGGAATATACTTTTTCATATTCCTGTCCGGAATGCTTCGCGATAATCTGGTAGAGTTCTTCTTTCAATTTCAAAATTTCACGGGCGGTGATTTCAATATCACTGGCCTGTCCTTGTGCGCCACCCAAAGGTTGGTGGATCATTACTCGAGAATGCGGCAAACCGGATCGTTTTCCTTTTTCACCAGCACAAAGCAGTACGGCTCCCATAGAAGCAGCCATCCCTGTGCAGATAGTAGCCACATCTGGGCGAATGAACTGCATGGTGTCGTATATTCCCAAGCCCGCATACACGCTACCGCCTGGTGAATTGATATAAATACTGATGTCTTTGGAAGCATCTACACTTGCCAAAAACAGTAACTGAGCCTGAACAATGTTGGCCACTTGGTCGTTAATAGCCGTACCCAAAAAGATGATACGATCCATCATGAGACGAGAAAATACGTCCATCGCTACAGCATTCATCTGGCGTTCTTCGATGATATTTGGAGTCAATCCTACTGGGTACATCGAGCTCATGAGCCGATCGTAGTGCATACTGCTGATACCGTGTTCTCCAGTGGCGTATTTTTTGAATTCCTTTCCGTAATCCATGTATTTTGTTGTCATTAGGTATGTAAAAAGAAAACGTTGACTTCTTTCGATGCCAACGTTCAAAGATAACTAAATTATTCCTCAAGGATTTTATCCGTAAACTTCTTTAACAAAAGCTTCGTAAGTGATTTCTTTTTCTTTGAGATTGGCTTTCTCCTTATATAATTGAAGAAGTTTTTGACTCACTACTTGCTCAGAAAGTCTACGTGCTTCATCTTGGTTTTGCAGCACTCGGGCCACAATACCTTCCACTTCCTCGTCACTTGGATTCAATTGTCCAAATTGCGCCATTTGTCCGCGAATCACTTGCTTGGCGTGTTCTTTCAAATCTTCGAAATTGATTTCGATGTTATGATCACGTAACACTTTCCCTTCAATAAGCTGATAGCGCAGTCCTTTTTCGGACTTTTCCCACTCTTCACTCACTTGATCATCAGTCAAAGGCTCTTCACCTGAATTTTTAATCCATTTCTTTAGAAATTCAGCTGGTAGCTCGAATTTAGTATTTTCAATCAAATGCTCTGTGACGTCGTTGAGCAACTTTTGATCCGACTGCACCACGAATTGGCGCTCGGCATCTTCTTTGAAACGCTCCTTCAACTCCGTTACATTTTTTACTTGTCCTTCTCCAAAGAGTTTATCAAAAAGTTCTTGATCTAAGTCGGCCAACTCACGCTCATTGATCTCAGAAATCGTGAAGTCTACTTCAATGTCTAAGCCATGTGCCTCATCATGCGACACTTTTAGGAAGTGCATCAGATCGTGGTCATCCGCAAAAAGACCTTTGGTTTTGAAGGTCACGGTTTCACTTACTTTCTTTCCGATGAGGGCTTTTTGATTTTTCTTGCCTTTTAGTTTATCAAGGGAAAAAGTAGCATTGGTTTCGATGGCTTTTTCCTCATTTTTGAAAACTCCAGTCACTTCGGCATTTTGGTCTACTTCTTCTTTAGAAATCAACTTTCCGTAACGCTTCTGAACATTCAGTAGCTGCTCTTCTAGCATTTTATTATCGGCAACGATCTTGTAATGAGTGATCTTCTTTTTGCCTTTCAGGTTCACCTCAAATTCGGGCGCCAAACCGAGTTCGAATTCAAAAGAAAAATTCTCTGCATCCCAGTTGAAATCCTCCTGCATTTTTGGAAGCGGATTGCCTAAAACGTCCAACTTCTCCTCCACCAAATAATTGTTGAGTGACTCTTGGATCAGCTTGTTGACCTCGTCTACTAAGACCGCCTTTCCGTACTGCTTACGCACCATTCCCATAGGCACATGCCCTTTTCGGAAACCAGGAATATTAGCACTCCTGCGATAATCGTCTAGGATTTTATTAACCTTATCGGAATAGTCTTCTTTTTGGATATCTACTGTAACAACCGCGTTCAGGGCGTCGATATTCTCTCTTGTGATGTTCATTTTAATCTATTTGTACACTAAAATTTCGGCTTGCAAAAGTACGCCTTTTTTAGTGCATCCACAACTTTTCAAACAGTTGGTTTTCAGGTAGTTTTTTTATCTTTCTTCAAAGCCGCAGAAACCATGGATTGCCCGATAGAAAGCAACACGCTAAACAGTATGGCAACCCAAATGGAAGATACGAAGAAGCCTCCGATTAATTTACTACATATCAACACCATGAATCCGTTAATGACCAGCAAAAAAAGACCCAAAGTAATAATAGTAACAGGCAAGGTGAGTAAAATCAAAATAGGCCGTGCCAGAAGATTCAAGAATCCCAAAACTAAGGCTACAATAATGGCGGTTACGTAACCGTCCACGCTAACCCCAGGCAGCAGATATGCCAGCGCTACAACAAGCAACGCGGTAACGAGTAATTTGATTAAATACTTCATAATATGAGAAATTTTGATGTGCTATTGTAAAATTCAGCAGGTGCTTCTGCGTGTAGCCAGTGTCCTGCAGATGGAATCGTGTCTAACTGTGCATTGGGAAAATGTCGTTGCACATCCATCCAGTCTTCATCTTTGATATAACTAGAACGTCCGCCTCTGATAAATAAAGTTTCACCCTTAAAAACAGTTTGCCTCGGCAAGGATTCACCAACCTCTTCTACTTCTGAAGCCAGTACGGGCAAGTTCATCCGAAATCCAAGACGGCCTTTGTCTTTCCAATATAAGTTTTTCAACAGGAACATACGTGTCCCCATATCTGAAACATACTTGGAAAGCGCCGCATCCGCCTCTCTTCGTGATTGAATGGTGTCAAAATCCAAACTTTGTAGCCCTTTCAGAATGTCCTCATGATGGATAGGGTAGTATTTCGGCGCGATATCGGCCACTACCAACTTCCTTAGTAGCTCAGGATAA